>JBKHJK010000462.1:0-3251 GCA_046538215.1 Armatimonadota bacterium | reverse complement strand
TATTTGGACTGCTCTCTGTGGATTTCAAAGTCCGTCAGCGCCGGACCGCTCTCCAGAAAACAGAGCGTCCCAAATGCGTCGGGTTCGTGGAACTTGGTCTGCAACTCCGCCCACGTCGAAAGCTCGTCAATGGCGGTGCGCTCTCTGGCAAAATTCGCCCGCCACTGTCCCTCAGGTTGTCCCGCGAGTGCCGCAAACGGAATCGCCATCTCCAGAACATAGCGGTCATCGAGGCGCCGGGCCTCACACTGCCATCCAGAATCCCACTCGCTGTCCGTGACTCTCGCGTCGTAGGTGCCATCACCGGAGTTGGCGCCGAAATGGTAATAGTTCTGCTGGTCCGGCTGGAGGAATATCTCAACGCAGTCGTCACTGAACACCGGTGCGTCTTCTCCGGAACGTTCCGCTTTGACGGCGTGAAGCATATTCAGTCGTGGGTCGAGGTACGCTTCGAATGCTTCCACCCCGATATAGAGATGCTCGTCATCCCAGCACAGCCGCACCCGCGTCTGCTCATTGACAAGATCGCTCGAATTGAGTGACAAAAAGGGCGAGGTGACGCTCGCACTGGCCCAGCACTCTTCGTCGAGCCTGGCATCAAGTGTTGGAGGGTCGCTGGTGCGATAGGCGCAAATCAGGGGAGCTCCGGCTGCCACTGAGACGATCAGAAAAAGTCCTGCGATAATCATAAACCGGCACATCGGGTCATCCCTCCGGACGAGCGTTTCACTCGGTGCGAGTGAGATATTCTCTCATCAGGCCAATATTCATCACTCCCCCGCCGCTACCCTGCCTTTATCGCATGATACGTGCATCTTTGCCATGCTGCCCCTCCGTCCAACATACAATCACTGCCGTCCGCCGTGCTGTTTCAGGATTTCAGCAGTCTCGGTGTGCTGCATCTTCGTGGCCATGGTCAGTGGCGTCGTCCCACTGGAAAAGGTTGGCTGCTTTTTCTCAAACACCTTCAGGCTTGCGGTGGTGCGGGGGTTGACCTTCGCTCCTGCGCCGATCAGCAGCTTCACAACATCGGCGCGTCCGTTCAAAGCTGCTGTGTGCAGTGGTGTAATGCCCCAGAATTCGCGGACGTTTGTCTTTGCTCCGTGGTTAATCAGCATCTCCGCGACCTTCACATTTCCTGTTAACGCAGCCTCGTGCAGCGGAGTGCCCTGGCATTTATCTCGTCTATTCACATCGGCTCCAGCGTTGATGAGGATCTCTGCGATCTCAGGCTCCCCCCACCCGGCGGCACGATGCAGCGGCGTCCACCCGGTGTTGTCAGTCGCTTCAACCTTTGCACCTGCATCAAGAAGCGCGTCGACTACCTTCTCACTCCAGCGGTCGGCGGCGATGTGCAGCGGCGTGGCCCTGTCTTCGTCTCTCGCGTGAATATCGGCGCCGACGGTGATCAAAAGCGTAACGATATCGCTTCGCCCGGAGTCAGCCGCAACGTGCAGGGGTGTTCGACGTTTGGCGTCTCGGGCATTCAGGCTGGCTCCCTCTTCGATGAGCTTCTGGGCAACGCTGCGGTAGCCCCATTGGGCAGCCCAGTGTAGCGCAGTCTGGTCTTTAGTTGCCGCCCGGCGCGTGCTCAATTTCGTTTTCCGCTTGCCCAGCGAGACAATGACCCTGTGGGCCTCGGTATCGTAGCTGACTTCGGCGCCCAGCGCCGTCAGCACTTCCCGTACAGGCATGTATGCCGTGTCGTGGATAATTTGCACTGGCGCAGGGAGCTGCGAGGCTCCGGTGGGGGTAGTGATGGTCTTCGCTCCCACCTGAAGGGTGACCGTCCGCCCGGCGGCAAAGATGGTGATGCCTGCAGGGCTCCACTCCACGGTCGCTCCCGCCCATTCACACAGGTCCCGCAGCGGCACCATCATCGTATCGTCAACCATGCGAACCGGGTGGTTGAGCCCTTCTTCTGGATAACCCGCAGATACTGGAGGGAACACCGCTGCGAGCGCAAAACACACAATTATAGCACGCGATCGCCACCGTTGTTGAAAAACTATATACATGGAATCGTCTCCCTGTCCACCGCTGTGCTGTGCCACCAGCCGCTCAGAGCAACTGGGGGGTTTCACTGCTTCATTTTCAACCCCGCCGGGAATTCCCCTGCTTCACACAGAAATCTTTTTGAAGCATATTGTTTCTGTAAGGAAATCTAAGGTCATGGACAGGAAAAGAGATGATTCCGATGATGGGTACGGGGGAAACAGATAGAAGGCTAGCGTCGCTTGTTTGTACAGGACCGGCATGGTATTATGGAGTGCGGTTCAATGAGGGGCATACAAAAAGCGGACAGCACAATGCCGCCCGCTGAGGAAAGCGAAAAAAGTGGCTGGCGGGGCAGGACTCGAACCTGCGATCTACTGATCCAGAGTCAGTCGTGTTACCAACTACACTACCCGCCAACCATGGACTTATAGTATATAGCACTACGCCCCGGGCGTCAACACCTCGCGCATTTTCATACGAGCAAAACACCAGTGAAAAGGACACAGATTGCTTATGATTCGGACACTTCACATCGGTCTTGGTACCATCGGGCGTGAGGTTATCGGCGCCTGTATGTCGCGAAACGTTTCCGTCCCCGCTGCGGGCGTAGATATTAATCCGGATCTTGCAGGCTCGGCACTGAGTGAACTCGTCACCGGCGCTCCTGACAACGCTCCGGTGCACGCCTCCATCTCAGATGCGCTGGTCGCCGATGAGTACGATGTCGCGGTGCTGTCCACGGCTTCCCACATCCCGGATGTAGGGGATGATCTGCTGGCGCTGATTGATGCCGGCATTGACGTGGTCTCCACGACGGAAGAGCTTTCATACCCCCGATTGCAGCATCCGGAGCTCGCTGCAGAACTGAACAATGCCGCGCGGGAGGCGGGTGTGAGCATCGTTGGCACCGGCGTCAATCCGGGCTTTGTGCTGGATTTGCTGCCCGCAATCATGACGCGCCCGTGTGTACAGATCAGCCGCATATCAGCACGACGGATCGTCAACACCCAGCGGCGGCGCAAGCAGCTTCAGCTGAAAGTCGGCGCCGGGATGCAGCCCGAAGAGTTCCGTAAGCTGGCCGATGACGGCAAAATCGGACACGTAGGCCTGCTGGAATCGCTGGCGCTCGTCGCCACCGCCGCCGGATGGCCCGTTGATATCGCAACCGTCAAACACTCCCTGGAGCCCGTCATCGCCACGGAGGACATTGCCTCCGATGAGATATCCGTGGCTGCCGGAGATGTCTGTGGTGC
>JBKHJK010000461.1:0-3252 GCA_046538215.1 Armatimonadota bacterium | reverse complement strand
CCGTAGGCCTGTGAGGTGTCCTCAATGACCACAAGATCGTGTTCGGCGGCAATCTCCATGATCGGATCCATGTCGCAGGGATTGCCGAACAGATGGACGGGGATGATGGCCACTGTGCGGTCGGTGATCCGGTGCCGAATGGATTCTGGTGTAACGGTGTAGGTGTCCGGGTCAATATCTGCAAAAACCGGGATGGTGTTCTGTGCGAGGATGGCGATGATCGTGCCCATATCGGTGATCGGGGCAGTGATGATTTCGTCGCAGGGGTTGGGATCCACTCCCCCGACGGCCACGTGCAGTGCAGCGGTGCCGGAGGTGGTGCCGATGCAGTGGGCAACCTGATAGTGGTCGGCGAAATGGGCCTCAAACTGGCCGACCTTTTCGCCCCCGGCCATATTGAGCTGGCGGGACTCGATGACCTCTGTCACCAGCTTCAACTCTTCGTCGCCAATCTCTTTGCCTGCAGGAAACGGCTTTTTCCGGACCGGTTCGCCGCCGTCAATTGCCAGTCTCATCTCCCTCGCCTCTCACACAAAAAATAGAAAAGGGCCGCAGCTTCAAAAAGCCCGGCCCGTGATATGCCCACCAGCACTGTCTCTATCCTTCATGGGTTGTCTCGATGATCCGTCGGACGACCATCAGAAGCTCATCGAAATTGAAGGGCTTGGGCTGATACCATGTGGCTCCCAGCTCCCAGCCCCGGGCTTTCTCGGCGTCACGGTTGTGTGCCGTCAGCACGAGGACGGGGATCTCCCTGCGCTCGGGATCCGATTGCAGCATCCGAAGAACGTCCCACCCGTTCAGGCGGGGCATGGAGATGTCCAGAACGATGAGGTCCGGAGTGAGTTCTTCGAGCATGTCGAGGGCTTCCTGGCCGTCGTAGGCGGCGTAAAAGTCGTAGCCCTCTTCGGTGAAGTAGATCTCGGCGGAGCGCACCAGATCCCGCTCATCATCAACAAACAACACTTTATGCGCCATATTTTTCTCCCGGTTGTACCGCATACCCAACCTGAACGTGTCGGGTTGCAAATTCCAGCAGGCTTACAGGTTCCCAAGCCACCTGTTATAGATGAATATTGGCCGTCGTCGTGCAAATACCTCCCCGCACATCTTTACACTAATGCGATTCGGGGTCTGTTGCAAGAGATTTGTAGGGATGATGGTGCCGCCGCCGGTCTTTGAAGAAGTTGCTGCCCGACATCGTCTTGGCGTATGCCTTGAGTTCTGCCAGTATCCGGCTGATCTGTCCCGGATGCTCGATATCGTCGGCCTCATTCGTCACCATGACCGCGGTCAGCGTGGAGAGCGCAAAGCGCTGCTTTTGTCCTGTGCGGCTGAGGGCTTCAAAGAATCCCTGCCGGCGCTCGGATTCGTCGAAGAATTGGTCTCTCCCCTCATCAAATACCTGTATCACGTCCCGCGCGATGGCTTCTGCATATTCAGGAGCGGCCAGCAGTATAAAATCGTCGCCGCCGAGATGGCCGACGAAGGCGTCTTCACACTCCGCGCGGGCGATTGCCCTCTCAATGATCTCCTTCAGCCACAGGATGAAGCTGTCTCCCCGACGGTATCCGTACAGATCGTTAAACGGCTTGAAGTTATCAATATCAAAAAGCACCACACCGAGCCGACCTCGATCAGGGAATCTGCGCTCCATTTCCCGCTGTATGGCCGGCCCTCCCGGCAGGCCGGTGAGGGGCTGGACGGCGGCGTAGCGGTGAACGGTATCCAGCACCATGGACACCGCCGCCAGCATTTCGGGGACATCGGCCCGGGGTACGTACGCCTGTGCCCCGGCGCCGGCGGCATCACTGTATGAGAGGGATAGTTCGGCGGTGCCGACGACGACAATGGGTGCGCAGGCACCTCCCGTTCGGTCACGCATTTCGTCAATGGCCTGTGAAAGACTGCCCCCGCCAGCAGCCAAAATAATCACATCAGCCGGGAGGTCCTGCACGACGCTCCACCCTCGCTCTTCAGCTCCGGCGGCGAATCGCGCCCGGCACTCTTCGTCAAAGCCCTGCAGGAGCATCCGGTGTTGTGACATCACAGCCTCCGTTGACAGCCCTGTGTGCTCGACAGTACCATAATGCCACAGAACCACTGGAGGCAGCAACACCATGAATTATCTCATCCCAATTGCAGGCATCCTCACACTCGGCGGGATCCTCGGCTATTCCGCGGCAACATTCCTCAAGACCGTCAGCAAGGTCACGGGGTGTCTGATTGGCGTTGTGTTCGTATTGATGCAGCTTCTGGCCTACACCGGGGTCGTCGAATGGCACTGGGAGGTGCTGCAGCAGTACTTCGGCCCGGCGGGGGAGGCCGTACAGTCAGGCGCCAGTACGCTGTGGAAAATCCTGACCTACAACCTCCCGTTCACCGGTGGCTTTGGAGCGGGCTTCTGGTACGGCTGGCGGCATTAGGCTTTATACCTCGACCTCTTTACCCAGCCGCGCGGATTCGTATATGCCATCAAGGATGCGCTGTGTGTGCAATGCGTCTTCGCCCGGGACGGGAGAGGGCTTATCGTTGAGGACCGCATCAACGAAAGCCACGATTTCCTGTGTATGAGCACGCTTGCCCTCATCCGGATTCACCTGCACCGTCGTGTCGGTAAGCATCCCTGCTTCCTCGCGCGTGAGGGTCGCCGGATTCGTCTGAATGCCACCCTCGGTCCCTGCCAGGAACACGGAATGGCTCGACCCGCCGGACATATTCAACGCCCAGGAGGTCTCCAGTGAGATGCAGGCTCCGTTTGTGAAGCGGATGAAGGCGGCCGCGAGCTCGTCGGGGACCTGGAACATATCCGGATCATGGCTCATCACCGAGGGCTTGTCGGATATCTCCACCCATACATTCGCCGACACCGTCGCGGGCTCGGGGTGCCCCATCAAATACAGGCACAGGTCCAGAATGTGGACGCCGAGGTCGTAGCAGGGCCCGCCCGCTGAAAGCTCTTCGAGGATAAAAGAGGGCCGCCCGGGCACACCGCGGGAGCGCAGGTACGAGGCCCTGGCCCAGTAGATGTCACCGACCAGTCCTTCATCAACCCAGCGCTTCAGCGCCAGCGGTTCGGGGCTGTATCTCATGCTCTGAGCGACCATCAGAAGCTTCTCGGCGTCTTTGCCCGCATCAATCATCTTCTGGACGTTTTCCGCCGACGTCGCCGCAGGCTTTTCGACAATGACATCACACCCGGCCTCAAAGGCCATAACCGTTGGGTCCACGTGCAGCTTCTGTGGCGTACAC
>JBKHJK010000460.1:0-3255 GCA_046538215.1 Armatimonadota bacterium | reverse complement strand
CATCTCGACCGGCTCAAAGAGGCCGGCGCAAACCCCTTTGCCATTCATTCCTACGACCGCACCCACACCTCCAGCGAGGCGATCAGCGAAATTGAAGATATTGAACAGGCCGCGGGCGGGAAGGACGAGGTTGACTGGGACGAGCAGGCACCGCCGATGCGTCTCGCCGGACGGCTGATGGCCATGCGCGACCAGGGCAAGTCCATCTGGGCCGATCTTCAGGACGGCTGGGGCCAGATACAGTTCTGGGCGCGGCAGGATGAGCTCGGAGAACAGGAGCTGGAAACCTTTCGCGACCTCGACCTCGGTGACATCATCGGCGTCTCCGGAGACGCCTTTCGAACCCGCCGCGGCGAGCCGACCATTCGCGCGACCGAGATAACGCTTTTGTCGAAGGCACTGCGGCCGATGCCCGAGAAGTTTCACGGCCTGCAGGACGTGGAGCTGCGATACCGCCGCCGCTATCTGGACCTGCTGGTGAACGAAGAATCACGCGAAATATTCCAGAAGCGGTGTGCCGTCATCAAAGCAATCCGCACGTACTTTGATGACCGGGATTTCACGGAGGTCACCACCCCGATGATGCAGCCGTTGTACGGTGGCGCCGCCGCCCGCCCCTTTGTCACCCATCACAACGCCCTGGATATGGATTTGTATCTGCGCATCGCCCCGGAGCTGTACCTCAAGCGCCTGGTGGTCGGTGGCATGGAGCGGGTGTATGAAATCGGGCGGGTTTTCCGCAACGAGGGCGTGGACGCCTCCCACAACCCCGAATTCACGCTGCTGGAGGCGTACCAGGCCTACGCCGATTACGAGGACATGATGCGGCTGTTTGAGGAGCTCGTGTGCCACACCGCTGAAGCTGTCAGCGACTCGCTACAGATCACCTACCAGGACGAGGAGATAGACCTGACACCGCCCTGGCGGCGCCTTCCACTGCTGGAGGCGATCGAGGATGCCTGCGGCGTGGATTTCGCGAGTATAGAAACCGACGAGCAGGCCCGCGCGGCCTGTGAGGATTTCGATCTTGGGAAGATGGAGGGCGATAGTCGCGAAGCGCTGATGGACAAGTGCTTCGACCGCTTCGTCCAGCCCGACCTGATCCAGCCGACCTTCGTGGTGGATTATCCCGTGGAGGTCTCACCGCTGGCCAAGCGCAAGCCTGACAATCCCCGTCTCACCGCCCGGTTCGAGCCATTCATCGCCGGGGCCGAGCTCGGCAACGCCTTCAGCGAGTTGAATGACCCGATAGACCAGCGAGAGCGGTTCGAAGAGCAGGTCCAGGCCCGCGCGGAAGGTGACGAAGAGGCCCACCCGCTGGACGAGGATTTCCTGATGGCCCTGGAATACGGTCTGCCACCGACCGGTGGCATGGGACTGGGCGTGGACCGGCTCGTGATGCTTCTGACCGACACCACCAATTTGCGCGAGGTCATCCTGTTCCCCCACATGCGTCCTGAGGAGAGCTGACATGCAGATCCTGTGGGATGTCATATCACTGGGGCGTCCGCGGCAGTGGACAAAAAACCTGATCGTTTTTGCGGCGATCATCTTCGCAGGACGGTTCACTGACCCCGAAAGCCTGCTGCAAACGGTCATCGCCTTCGCCGCCTTTTGTCTGCTGTCGAGTGCGACGTACATGCTCAACGACACGCTGGATTTCGAGCGGGACCGTCGCCATCCCGAGAAGCGCAACCGCCCCGTCGCCGCAGGCCGCATCCCCGTGTGGGAGGGCTATCTGCTGGCGGTGGTGACAGCACTGTTCGCTCTGACCGTCTCGTGGTTTGTCAGCCCTGTTGGCCTCGGCTTCCTGTGGGTTGCTTTGCTCTACCTGGCTCTGACAACCTCCTACAGCATCTGGCTGAAGCACATTGTGATCCTCGACGTGCTGGCGATTTCCTTCGGCTACGTACTCCGGGCCGTCGCCGGGGCGGTGGCGATCAATGTGGAAATCTCGCCGTGGCTGATCATCTGTACGCTTCTGGTGACGCTTTTTGTCGCCCTGGCCAAAAGACGCGCGGAGATCGCCAACATGGAAGATGAGGCGGAAAATCACCGCGCCGCTCTCGAGCATTACAGCCTCGACCTGCTTGATCAAATGGTGGCTGTCGTGACCGCGTCCACCGTCGTCTCCTACTGCCTGTACACCGTTGATGAGCGCACGCTGCAGGTGGTGGGAACCGACAAGCTCGTCTATACCGTTCCCTTTGTGCTGTACGGCATTTTCCGGTACCTGTATCTGATGCACGAGAAGAAGCTGGGCGGCGAGCCCGAGAAGGTGCTGTTCAGCGACGGGCCGATGGTGGCAACGATGCTGCTGTACGCCGCCTCCGTCATCGTCATTCTCTACCTATTCTGACCCGGCGGGACATCAATGTGACCCCACGACAAAGCGCAGACACCCTCCACGAAATCCACGACGAGGTCCGCAAATGCACGGACTGCCGCCTGCATGAAAACCGCAACCATGCAGTCCCGGGTGAGGGCGATCCCAATGCGGCGGTGATGCTTATTGGCGAGGCACCGGGTGCGCGAGAAGACGCCACCGGCCGACCCTTCATGGGGCGGTCCGGCGAATACCTCGACGAGCGGCTGGCAGATCTGGGAATGGGCCGACAGGATGTATTCATAACCTCGGTGGTCAAGTGTCGCCCGCCCGAAAACAGGGATCCCCGCGCGGATGAATGCAACACCTGCCAGCGGCTGTGGCTGGACCGACAGATTGAGCTGGTCGATCCCTCCGTTGTTGTCCTTATCGGGCGCATTGCGGTCAGGCAGTTGCTGGGACAGACGGAGAAGCTGGGGGATATGCACGGGCGGGTACAAGAGAAAAACGGGGTGCGCTACTTCATCACCTATCACCCGGCGGCGGCCATGCGATTTCCGGAGCCCGACGAAAATATGCGGGCGGATTTCCAGAAGCTGCGCGATATCGTTGACGAAATCACAAAGTAGCCGCCAGTCTGTGCTGATTCCCTCACGAAATGCCCGTTTGGCCCCGCCAGTCGCACGAAAATACCGCCCTTATTTGTGACGAATACCAGAGCCCAGTTCTCGTTGTCCTTCAACGCATCAAAAAGGTCCTGGCTCCGCATCACAAAGCCCCATTCCACCCCGTGCTTTTGCGCGATCTCCTCCCACCCCGCCTCTGCGTGATTGATAGTCTGATAATCGTCACACAGCTCTCGGGGGTACATATCCATTCGCCCGTCAAAGAAGACGCGGTATTTGGGATAGAGCCGGTGTATCATGTAT
>JBKHJK010000459.1:0-3261 GCA_046538215.1 Armatimonadota bacterium | reverse complement strand
GGGTATAGGTGTCGGGCATCAATCGTCCCTCCAGGCGGAGATAGCATTCCTGCACTTCTTCGCGATATGGCGGGCAACATCCTCGCCGAAGAGGCGGATTCCAAAAGTTCTTACGCTTCGAACAACGATTTCGCCTCAAAATCATCCTACCACGGGAGCACCGCGGTATCAAGTTCCAAAAGTTCTTACGCTTCGAACAACGATTTCGCCCGCTCGTACACCTCCAGGAGCTTCTCTGTGGCACTTCCGATATCGTATAGCTCGACCCATTTCATCCCGGCCTGGCGGATATCATCATACAACTCGCGGTCTTCCAAAAGCCTGTTGGCTGCCCTGGCAAGGCCTTCGGGGCCTTCTTCGTGTGGAACCAGCACACCGTTATGTCCGTCCTGGATCATGTCTCTGGAGCCGGGGGCCTCGACCGCAATGATCGGTGTTCCCACAGCCATGGCTTCGGTGTATGCCAGCGGCTGCGTTTCGCTGAGCGAGGCGGTCATGAACAGATCAAGAGCGGCCTGGTAATGCGGGATCTCCTCGTGGGGTACCTCACCGATGAAATGGATGCTGTCTGCGATATCCAGTTTTTCAGCGACATTATTGAGATCATCCAGCGCCGGCCCGCCTCCAACAATGAGCACATGGGTGCCCGGATGCCCGGCGAGAACTTGCTTCGCCGCACGCAGCACAAACGGCAGGTTCTTTTCGGGCGACAACCGGCCGACGTAGCCGACCACGATGTCATCGGGGCCCACACCGAGCGAGCGCCTGATATCCGACCCGTCTGCGCCCACGAACATGGACAGGTCCGTCGGATTCGGCACCAGTTCGATGGGGGTGGTGACATGGGAGTCCTGCAGCTTTTTTCGCATGCTTGGGACGGGGGTGGTAACCATGTCGCAATGGTTGCAGTATCGCACCACCCGGCGGTTCAAAAACCCCTCCACCATCGCCGACGGCAGTGGCACCATCTCGGAGTATATCTGGTACTCTGTGTGGACGGTAGTCACCAGAGGAAGATTCGTCCATTGAGCAAACCACTGTCCCCACACGCCGACCCACAAAGGGTGGTGGGTGTGGACGATATCGAATTCCACCCCGTGGAGCACCCGCATAATGGGGAGTGAAAAGGGCATCGCCACGGAGTAATCAAAGGTCGGGGCCTCGATGGATGGGAAGCGCAGAATGTGTTCGTGGTCGTCGGGATCGTCCTTTGCGGTCCCGGGAGCGAAGATATAAACCTCGTGCCCCTGCTCAACGAGACTTTTACGATAGGCCTCGACAACGTTGGCCACACCGTTGAGCGACGGGAGGTAGGTGTTGCTGAACACGGCGATCCGCATGGGTCTGCCACCTGTTATCCGGCTCCACCGCCATCTGTGAGGTATTCGGCCCGGCGCTTGAGCACAGGGACGAAACGGTCATCGGTCATCAGATCTATGACAGCGATATCATCATGTGCGGTACCCGTGCGGAAAAGGGGCGCCAGCCGGGAAGCGAGTTCTTCGTCCTGTGTGTGGTACTCATCCGGTTCAAGATTATACGCGGTCTGGAAGATTTCGTAAACGGTATCTACGTCCAGACCCTGCTCGGGGTCGGCAAGCTGCTCGGCATTGGGCATCGCTTCACTGTGAAAGTCTTCCGCGGACAGCTCCCGTATCCACATGAGCATTTCTAAAGCCGCCTGGCGGGCCTGGTCCCCGCCGCTGATGATCAGGATCTGAGGTTCGCTCAGCACCTCCCGGACCTCGTCAACATGTTGTACCTGCTGCGAGAGGACCTCATCCCGCAGCTCATCAAGGTGCTGGCGAGCCTGTTGGATTTTTGCACTCAGCGACTCCGGCACAGGCTCATCGCGCAAAAGATACCCCATTTTCTCCTTCAGAAGAGGGGCAAGTTCGGCATACGCGGCGTCAGTCGCCTGTCGCTCCTGCTGCATCTGTCCGGCGATCTCGATGAGCCGCTGTGCCTGATCTCTCGAAAGCGAGAGACGGTTGATGATCTGCAGCAGCTCGATGTCGCGGTCGAGGCGCTCGACGACTGCGGATGGGACGGCTTGGTCAGTGGTCGGCGACTGCGCACGGCAGGAGGTCAAAATCGAGGCAGTCAGTACAACGACGCCCAGACCGGCGAGGCAAACGGCTCTTATCCTATCACGCGCTACCAGTGTCGGCATAATAAAATCCCTGTTTGAGGCGGCGAGTATTGTACTACTGCTTGAACGTTTCGACTGCTCGTGCCAGGAATTCGTGATTCGTCTCGCTCTTACGAATACCTGAAATCAAAAGCTCAGTTGCTTCAGCGGTATCAAGTGCGTGCAGCGCCCTGCGGAGCTGCCAGACGCTCTGCATCTCCTCGTCATCAAACAGCAGTTCCTGGTGGCGTGTGCTGGAGCGGCTGATATCAATGGCCGGGAAGATCCCCTTATCGGCCAGTTCACGGGTCAGCCGCAGGTCCATATTACCGGTCGCCTTGAACTCTTCATAGATCATATCATCCATCCGGCTGCCGGTTTCGATGAGAATTGTGGCGATGATCGTGAGGCTTCCGCCGTCCTCGATATTTCGCGCCGCCCCGAACAGACGCTTGGGACGATACAGGGCAGTCGGATCGAGACCACCTGACAGCGTTCGACCCGAGGGATCCACCGTCAGGTTGGAGGCCCGGGCCAGCCGCGTGATGCTGTCGAGCAGTATGACGACATCCTCGCCGTGCTCGACCAGCCTCTTGGCGCGTTCCAGGACCATTTCAGAGACGCGCATGTGGCTCTGAGGTTCTTCATCGAAGGTGGAGGCAACGACTTCCCCGTCCACGGAGCGGTCAATATCGGTGACTTCCTCGGGACGCTCGTCAATGAGAAGCACCATCATGTGAATGTCGTCATAGTTGTCGGTCATGGCATTGGCTATCTGCTTGATGAGGGTGGTCTTGCCCGCTTTGGGAGGTGCGATGATAAGACCGCGCTGGCCGCGACCGACCGGGGTGGTGATATCCAGAAAGCGGCCGGCGAGATTGTCCGGGTGTTTCGTTTCCAGAGCAATCCGCTCATCGGGATATACCGGGGTGAGGTCTTCAAAATCAGGCCGCCCCCGTGCCGCCTCGGGAACCCTGCCATTGATCGTTTGCAGGCGCAAAAGTGACCAGTAGCGCTCTGATTCCTTCGGCGGCCGCACCGGCCCGCTGATCATGTCGCCGGTTCGCAAATCAAAGCGCCGTATCTGCGTTTCGGCCACATAGACATCCCGGTTTGGATCTGACCGGTAG
>JBKHJK010000458.1:0-3275 GCA_046538215.1 Armatimonadota bacterium | reverse complement strand
CGGTTGCCCCACCAGATTTGCTTCCAGCGGTAGGTGTCTTCTCGCCGGTCCAGGTCCGGCGGGTATTTCGGCGGCTCACTGGTGTCGGGTGGATTCTCCAGGAGCTGATCGCAACGTTTCTTGAGCGAATCATAACTTTCCTTGAGTCTGTCTTGAGCGAGATTCTGGTACATTTGTACCTGTTCAGGCCGAACAAACAGGCGGGGGTGGCGTTCGGGGATGCGGCTCAGAAGCTCATCTCGCACGGGCATCGGGAACGGCTTCGAATCGTCGGAAATCACGAAACTGCGGGCGCTGCTCCATTCCGAGGTTTCGCCGTCTTCGGTGGTGAAACGAAATCGCCAGTGGTAGGTGCCGTTTTCGAAGGTGTCAGGCGGACAGTGGCAGTACAGCTGCAGGCCATCTGTCTCATGTACGACGTTACCAAAATCGTCGTCAGAGGCGACCTGGATTGAATATGTTTGAGCATTTGTCTGCGGACGCCAGACGAAGCCCGGCGGATTGGTCGCCGACAGTTTGCCATCAGCCGGTCGGAAGCCCCATTCACCGGGTTCAGCAGGCGTCTCGTTGACAGAAATAGCAGCCATCGCAGCGGTGGTGCATGTGACAATCAGTAAGACGATGCAAAGGCGGATCATATCATCACCTGAAAACAGCGTCGTTGCGGAGATTCATCGGAGTTTACAATATAGTACTGCAATGCTCGTTCGAAGGCAAAGCAGAGGACACAGGCAGATAATAATACCGGCCCACACACAGGCACTCGCACGATGATCGGCCAATCGGGACCTGAGTTCCGACGGCCGCAACCGATCCTCATCAAATCATTGGAGAAGCGGAGATATTCTGGGTAGCCGCCCGGAGTGACGCAACAGATTGAGTTTTCCAGCGGACATGCCGATGGGGGAGTCACCATGCGCCAGAAGATAAGAAAGATATCGGCTCTCGTCGTTGAATACTGGAATGAAGAAACCGGGTTGACTACCATAGAGTATGCACTGTTGCTCGGCGCTATCGTGCTTGCGGTCATTGCCGCCTTCGGCTCGATCATGAGCACAGCCGGGCCCGACGGTGTCAGCGCGGGTATCGAGGGCACACCATAGAAAGAGCAGGTCCCGGGCAGGCCCGGGATGAACCGGCAGCGAAACCATGCAGCGGTGTACATACGCCGCTGCTTTTTCATTTGACGAAGATCTGCGTGTTTCAGGAGGTCCAGTTATGGCACACGAGCGATTCGAAATGGTACAACGCCCCCGGGAGTTCATTGCGGGCCAGTATGTCACCGTCGCATTCCGATATACTGTGGGAGAAAACGGCTTGAACAGGGGCAGCCGCCTGAAAATCGGCCTGCCCTCGGTTGGATGGGGTGAGCCGCTGGTCAATCACAGGCGCTACTGGGAGCTTGAGCCGGATGAGCCCCGCAAATGGCTGCATTACAAGCGCATCAATACAACCTTCGAGATCGAAAGTAACACCGGCGCCTATCTGGACCCGTCCGCGCGCCAGGAGACCCGGCCAGGTGACACCCGCTGCATTCAGCGCTGGTGGATGACCTTTGAAGTCATCGCTGCCGATTTCGCTCCTGGTGACATGATCACCATTACGTACGGTGACACCACCTGGGGTGAGGCAGGCGCCCGGGTGCAGCCCGTGATCGAGGAAAAGGGTGATTTCTCGTGCTTCATTCACGACCCGGACGGCGAAGTGCGGGAAGTGCCCGGATCGCCCGTGTGGATCGAAGTTGTTGGCGGCGGCCCTGAAAAGGCATTCATCGGGCTGCCGAGTGTCATTTCAGACGCTGAAGCCGACCTGACCCCCAACGTGTTCGTGACGGATCGCTGCTGCAACCCTCCCGAAGGTAAGGCGAAGGATTTCAATGTTCGCGTCACCTGCGACGAGGTATGCCGGGCGGAGGCCGATACGAACGAGCTGGAGCTATCGTCGAATCCAGGAGTCATCATCCCGGGGGCCAAAGAGCAGGTGTACTGGGGAGATATCCACGGCAAAACGGGCTTCTCCGGTGACGGTCTGGCACCGATTGATGATTATATCTCCTACGCCCGCGACACCGGTGGTGCGGACTTCACCTGTGTGACCGACCATTCCGGCTGCAACCGGGAATCATGGATCACCACGCAGGAGAAGGCCCGGGAGTACACGACTGACGGCGAGTTTGTGGCTCTCAAGGGGTTTGAATACTCCTACAATCACGGCCACCGCAACGTCTATTTCGATAACCATGAGATCGAGGATATCTGGCCGGATGAGCGCCTCGACCTGGATCCGCAGGAGAATGGCACGCGGCCGTTTTTCGAGTATCTGCGAACGCGCAAGGACGAGCTTCTAAGCATCCCCCATCACACGCTGGTGTGGACGGACTGGGATGTTTATGATCAGGAGCTGGAGCCGATTTGCGAGATCTATTCGATGTGGGGGTGTTCGGAGCGCACAGTGGGGGAGGGCAACCCCCTGTGGGACAAAAGCTGCATCCCCGGAGGCGGCGCCCAGGCCGCACTGGGACGGGGATATCGCATGGGCTTCATCGCCGCCAGTGATACCCATTCGGGCTTTCCGGGCCGGCAGCACCCGGACCTGTACGGCTTCTGCTTCACCTATAAGGCGGGTCTTGCGGCAATCCGGGCCGAAGAGCTGACCGCAAAGGCGCTCGTTGACGCCCTCAAAGCCCGCAACTGCTACGGCACCACCGGGGCCCGCATCTACGTGGAGTTTTTCGTTGACGGCCACCGCATGGGCAGCGAGATTGCACTCAGCGGCGACCGCAAGATTACGGGCCGCGTCGTGGGGAGCGACCAGGTGACCCGCATTGATATCGTGCGCAACAACGAGGATTACAGAACGCTGCGACCTGAATCTGATGACGTGACGATAGATGTCACTGACAGCGACCAGGTGACGCCAGGGACCTTCTATTACCTGCGCATCTGGCAGGCGGACGGCGAAATGGCGTGGACGAGCCCGGTGTGGCTTGATTGAGAAGCATCATATTTTGCAGGATGCAAAATAGTGCATCACAAAAGCTTCCTGTTTTCAAACGGACTGGACTCGGGCTGGAAGCTGAGAATTGACAACGGCAACGGCTCAATTCTCACCTGATCCGTGCAAACTGCGCACGTCTCAGGCCGAGCCACGGGGAGTTTTGTGGTATGTACAAAACTCCAGATGCTGGCGTTGTTTGCCAGCTACGGGGACGTTTGGCGGTGTGTATCAAACTCTAAAGGCTCTCCGAACCACGGACGGCACGAGGGGCATAGTCC
>JBKHJK010000457.1:0-3276 GCA_046538215.1 Armatimonadota bacterium | reverse complement strand
CATTTTCTCTCCGGAAAACCGCCGGAACAAATTGCGGCAATCGAGCCCGAGGTTTGTGGCGGTATCCTCGACGTCCTCGTATTTCGGGGGTAGCGGCATGCGGCTGAGGTCGGCGTATGTGCGCACCTGTCTTCCCGGCGGAATGGTGATTTCAAGCTCCTGCAGCGCCTGGGTGGCCCTCGCCGGAACCTCCTCATTGGCCAGCCAGTCCTGGGTCGGAAAAACGCCGACTGGCACACGCACAACATTCTGCCCGCTTTTTGTCTTATCTACTCTCACTGGCCCGGCCAGCGGGAGGTGCTGCGGAAACTCGTCTTTCATGTCCGCCACAACGTCCTGCATCCGGTCCATAACGCGACTGGCAGCATCTTCGGAGGGCACCGGTATCTCGATCACGTAATTAACAAACGGTTCCTCATAGACGGTGATGGCTGTGATGGTGCCGTTGGGAAGATAGTGAAGCTGGTTGTCGAGGTCCTTGAGCACCGTCACACGCAGACCGATGGCTTCCACCAGGCCGAATTTCCCACTGATTTCCACGTAATCCCCCACCGCGTGCTGTCCCTCGATAAGCAGGAAAAGTCCGCTGATGAGATCCTTCACCAGCGTCTGCGATCCGAAGCCAAAGGCGATGCCGATGATGCCGGCGCCCGCCAGCAGTGGAGCGATGGGCACTCCCATGGTCACCAGCAGCCACAGGACCGCTCCGATGCCGATGGTCCACTTGGCCACGTTTCCGACCAATTCAAGGACCGTGATCGCCCGCTGCAGCCGCTGTCTGGATCGGGCGTCTGCCCCTTCGGCGTCCTTCTCCAGGCGGCGCCGGGCACGAGCGATAAACGCGTGCACGATCCAGTACGTCAGCAAAGCGAGGACAATCACCATGACGGCGACGCCAAGCTTCTCGCTGAGGGTTCCCCCATCCGAAAATGACTGCATAAACTCGATCCATGCGGGGACCGCGTCTTCGGCTCCGTTTTCGTTCATTGACGACACCTCCGGCAGGTATTAAAGTGCTATCGGCCCTGTCCGAGCTGTTCCCACCACGGCCGGCGGTCGTATTCAGGCAGCACCGGCCTTGTGTGGGTCGCCTCCCCCTTGGTCTTCACGCCCCTGAGCCATCCGAGATGCGGGTCTGCGAGCATTGTGGTGATACACACGACTTCGCCGGGGTGCAGGCTTTCATAGACGGCCAGTGCGTTGCGCTCTCGTGCGTCTTCCGTGAGCCTGAAAATGGGCTGGAACTGCTCCGTCATAAAGGGCTCACCGGGTGCGAATCGCAGCAGGCGGCAGGTCACGGGCTGAGACCGGAATTCAACCGCCACTTCGATGGGGCGGGCTGTGTTGTTCCACATGACCACAATGCCCTCACGGCGGCGAAGAAAGACCTTGTACGTCACCCTGGCGTCAGGGCGCGGCGACATTCCGTCCGCCTCCCCGGGCCCCACTACCGGCGTGGCACCTGTCAGCTCCCCCGCAAGCGCGCGAACCGCCTGCAGGACCGGGTCACCATCCGCCACACCGGACGCCGGAAGCAGCCCCACCGCACCAGGCCCTGTGGTCAGCGGCAGACACCACGCCGTCATCCCCTGGTACATCCCGGAGGCGGCCGCCTTCAACACATCGAGAGCCTCCAGCATCCGATTGCCCGTGGGATGAATCGCCAGATCGGTGATGGAGAAACGCAGATTCAGGCCCGAAGAGTTCGCGAGCGCCCGAAGCGGGGCGAGGTCCAGCATGCGGTTGCGCTCCACGGATCCGAAGATGGCATTCCCATAGTCGTTGCCGTCGCGCGTGGCTCCGACAATGACGGGGCCGGGGAGATCGGGCATCTGTAACACGGCGCTGTTGATGCTGCCGCCTCCGGGGAGTGAAAGCTCTGCGATCGCCGCACCGAGGGCATGAAACTCTTCAGGGTCATCAGGGCGAAGCTGCGCCGCATCGGCGTCGTATATCACGCGCACAGGATATGACATCATCTCCGGAGCAATCCCGGCCTCCTTCCTCACCGCGCGGGCAAGGGTGATGACAGCCTCTTTTCCTGTCAAACCCTTCGGCTCGGGAATCCAGAAGATGTCCCGCTGCAGTGACTGGAGGGCGTTGAGGGGTTCTGATGGATCTGTCGAATCCGGTCCCGTCGGCACCGTCACAAGCAATTCCGCGGCAGGATCCGCCAGGTCCGCGAGGTTTCTGCGGTCAGCGTGAATCGCGTGCAGCCAGCACCCCGCGGCTTTCAGGGCATTGAGCGAACTCTCCGAAGGACGCTCGCCGGTGTTGTAGGTCGCGCCAAACACCGGATACCGGCTCGAGCAGTGCAACCGTAGCGGCGCCGATGCCGATTCATCCTCCAGGCTGAAGGTCACCTTCACATGGTGATCGCCGGTTTGCATACACTGCACCGGCACACGAAATTTCATCCGGGCATCACCGGCGATGGGCACGGTCCAGTCCGGGACGCGCGTTCCCGGGGGACCCTGCACCGAGATTGTCAGCTCTCGATCCCATTTGGATCCGTTGGTGCAAAACGTTGTCACCCCGTGCCTGATCCCTCGCTCGCAGGAATCCTCCGCTGGCAGCGTGATCTTCAGCGGGCCGATATTAACGACAAGCTCTTTTTGCCCCATTAAATCCCGGCATCGGGCATCGAGATAGCCGTCGGGCGCCCAGCCCTCTCCGAGCGGTTCCGGATAGGTGGCATCTGGAGCAAACCGGGGATGGTCTGCCACTTTCGGCAATTCCGCCGAAGTTGTGCTCACCGAATCCAGCGCCCACTGCCCTTCACCCGAGGCCGTGAAGAGAATCGAGTGTCTATCATCACCGCCGCCCTGCAGGAGCAGTTCAATGGTGTGCCATCTGTCGTCATCGGGGGTGTCTTCCACCCACAGGATTGTATGGCCCGACTTCGAAACGAGAGCTGTTGCAAGGCTGCCGCCGCCCGACACCAGCCGGAACTGCCACGACAGCTTCACGGGAGCATCTGCCAGGACGGGGGCCGGATCTGAGGTGATGGACGCTTGCTGCCCGCTGGATGCTGACAGCACGACGCATTTGCTTTCTGCGGCGGCCTGCTCCGCGGAAATCTGGACACCCTCGGGCGAATGGCTCCACCCGGTGAAATTGTCTTCAAACCCTCCGTTGTTGAATGCAGCCGCCGGGACACAGGCCGCAATCAACACCACCGTCGCCAGAAGTATGCCATATTGTTTCATAATCTATACCTGCGCAATTTCAGGCCTCCGAAAAAGCGTTTTGGAGGCGCGGATCCGTTCTGACATT
>JBKHJK010000456.1:0-3277 GCA_046538215.1 Armatimonadota bacterium | reverse complement strand
AGGGCCCAGGGGCTATTTTATTGGCGTTTCTGTGAGTGCAAAGTTTTTATGAGCCGCTGTTGAACGGTATCCATACTTCCAGTCCCGCCGGCTGCACGTGGCCGCAGTCGCAATCCCGTGACGCAAAGCACGCACAGAGGACAGATGCTCACTCCCAGCTCCTGCCGTCATCCCTCGACCGTACCGCCCCGATACCATCCGCCAGCGACCGCCACAGCACCAGGAGCCCGCGGTTGTCTTTTTCCGCGCCCGGCTCATCGCTTTCACCGTCATCGGTCACCTGCACCGGCTCCTTCCATGCTGTGGTCATGGTGCTGCGCCGCGTCATTTTGATATCGCCGTTTTTCGGATAGAACAAAAAGAGCTGTCCCACCGGCCCTTCGAGCAGCTCCACGCCCGCAGGCCGTGCCCGGAACTGAAGCGCCGTCGGTGTCCGCTGGTTGCTGTCAACCTCGATGCCCGTGATATCCGCCAGCCACGGGCAGTCATTGACCACCGAAAACCGCAGGTCCGCCGGAGGTGGGGAGGAGGTCACCCGCACATCCGCGACCCCCACATACAAGCCCACACCAACATACGGATGCTCCCGCTTTTCGGCCAGCAGCTTCAGCTCCGGCACGAGCGGCACAATGTCACCGATCATATCCGTCTCATCCGGCCCCTTCACACCAGCCTCCAGAGCCACCGTCACCGTCTCGGTGCTGCCGTCATCAAGCGTGCAGTCAAGCTCCAGCTCGCAGTCCTCCGCAAGCTCAAAGCCCGATGGGAAGATGAGCTTCATCTGCGTCAGCCCGCAGTCGCGGTCAATTTCCGGCAGGGCGTTGAAATACGCGACCTCATGTCCGGGGGTAAATGCCGGGGTATCACCGCTGTCATAGCTGCCGAATCCGAGCCCGTCGCCCATCTCGCTCACATGCCGGGCCACCCATCGCGGCGCATTCGTCGGCTGCATCGGGTCATCCTGGGTGATGAAGTCATCGGTTTCGTCATACAGATCCGGCCGCCAGTGAGCCATAACCTCCCGGCTGTAATGCCCGCCCGACCGCTTCACAACGCTGCAGGTGAGATGATATGGCTCGCCCTCGCCGATCGTGGGAGTCGCAAAATGCGTCCGGCAGTCCATCGCCGTCGCGAAGCCAAAATATGACGCACACTGCCGGCAAAACCCCCGAGCAAACCCGCCACCATCCGGGTCCCGGTGTGCCGGGCCACCGCAGTACGGACACACGAGGTCCGTAAAGCATGTCCGCTCACCCTCTTCTATTCCCGAGGTGGTTATCTGCGTGTAGGGGATATGGGTGCCGAACTCCAGCCCGACCCGCGCGGCCTCCGGATACGCCTCATCAATCTTTTCGCTGTCGGAGTAGCTCCTCGGCGCTTTAAGAGCATTTCCGGCGATTTTCCCACCGATCAGAAACTTGCCTTCGGGGTAATATCCGGTCGCCCGGAACACCCCCGCCAGCGTCTCACCACCCTCAAAGCTCTGTCCGCCGAGGGTGAATTCGGCGATCAGCAGGCGGTCGGCTTCCTTCAGCCGATAGCTGTGCTGCTGCGGCCCGTTATAGAGCAAATCCGCCACATCAGCGACATATTCATATTTCGGCAGCGTTTCCGTCGTCACCCAGCCGCCATAAGAGGCCTCTTCGGTCTCGTACACCACCCCGCTGTCACAGTTTTCGACGATGATACCATCAGGCACGTACTGGAAATTCTTATGTCCCCGGTCGCTGCTGCGCCAGGCCTCCGGCTTATACATCTCGACGAACGCTGAATACGCCCGCGCCCCCAGCACAATATCACTGTAGGGGAAGCCCTCCACGGGAACACTCCCCCGGGTGGTGTCATGAATCCACAGGTCGCCACCGAAGCCCTCCGGCGGAATTTGTGCCTCCCAGTAGCCGTCGCCACCGGTCGTCGCAACAACCCCCACGACCTCGCATGTCTCCCAGTCAATAGCGACGATATCAATGCCGCCCGCCGGAACGCCCATTCGGTGATAGACCCGGCCGGCAACCGTATCGCCGCCCTCGTCATAATGCTCCATCGCGGGCATACTCACCACGGTCGTCTCGCCACCGGACACCTCCGCATTCACCCGCGGGCAGCCGTACGTGTCATCCCACTCTCCCCATGAAAGCCGCCGAAACTGCACCACCGAATGCTCGCACGCCGGAAGGCCATCAATCGTCACCACACCACCGGGCGGGACCTGGTGCACCTCGCCGATGTCGTCCATGCTGCTGGCCCGCACGAACGCCCCCGGCTCCGCGTGAATCTCCAGTGTACCGGAGTTGATGTCAATCTCCGCCAGAGCGTCTTCCTCCAGCAGCGCCTTCCGCCCCAGATAGACGGCATACACCGCATCAACATACCGCGGCAGGTCCATCGCGGCCGTTTCGGGAGTGTCATCACGCCGATCGTCACTGCGCTGATAGATCGCGCCATGCCCTTTGGGAGCGAAGAACTCAAACTCGCCGTTTGCATCGGTCATAATCGGCGCCAGCACCGTGGCTCCTTCGACGTAGGTCTCCAGGCTCTCCGAATAGACCAGCTCGTTGTATTCAAGGCTGTCCCAGAATCGCGCTTCCTCACCATCGGCGTCAATCAAAACGCCCTCGAGGCTCACATTCGCATCTGCCACCGGCTGCCCGTCCTCCAGGATGCTTCCTTCAAGCCGATAGCCCATGCAAAACTGCACGGCTGAATCAAAATACGCGGGCGGCTGAAACTCCGCCGGCTGCACCCGCCGCCCCCAGTATTCGTCATCAACCATCAGCGCGTATTCATCAACCGGCTCGCCGTCCTGCAGCCTCGCCACCAGGCACACGCGGGCCCCCACAAGCGCCACATCCGGCGTCCGCGCCTTATACACATCGGCCTCGATGGATTCGGCGGCCACACTGAATCCCACATGCCCCGCCGCATCACACCACGCCTCATCAACGACCATGCCACGCTCTGCACCAAGCTGAATAACCTCTGCGTCCATAAAATCCCTTCCAGTCAAAAACCCTTTCGCAAGATGTTCCTGTAGGGCGGGGACCTGTGCCCCGCCGCAAGTCTCTCTGATTCTGCACCAAGCTGAATAACCTCTGCGTCCATAAAACCTCTTCCAGTCAAAAACCCTTTCGCAAGATGTTCCTGTAGGGCGGGGACCTGTGCCCCGCCGCGAGTCTCTCTCATTCTGCACCAAGCTGAATAACCTCTGCGTCCATAAAACCTCTTCCAGTCAAAAACCCTTTCGCAAGATGTTCCTGTAGGGCGGGGACCTGTGCCC
>JBKHJK010000455.1:0-3280 GCA_046538215.1 Armatimonadota bacterium | reverse complement strand
GTGTTGTAGTCGACCCGCCCGAGATAATCCACAAATACGGGCGATTGTTGCGGCTCGTCGGGGCCGGCTGTGACGTGACAGATGCACAGGATGATGACCGCGGCGGCCATGGAAAGATGAATGCGGGTCACAACGGCGACCACTCCATCACATCACCCCTGCGGGCAACCTCCGGGCGAAACGCATGATGCGAGGTGAGTGCCGACACTGTGTCCATCCGGTATCCCTCCTGCTGCAAAAGCTTCAGCAGGTGTGGTAGCACCTCCGGAGTTTCGTCATAGCCGTTGTGCAGTAGTATGATGCCCTGGCGGCCAATTTTGCGCAGCATGTCATGTGCAGTCTGACGGGGATCGGCTCCCGGATAGTTGCCGATATTTTCGTTCCAGAAGACGGTGCTGAATCCTGTCGCCCGCGCGGCCTGCCGAACGATTTGATTGTAATGCCCGCCCGGGGGCCGGAAGAGTGTCACAAACTCCCCGCACGCACGCCTGATGACCTGTCGCGTCATCACCAGCTCGCGCTCTACCTCAAGCTGGCTCATTGTTGTCAGATCGCGGTGACTGTAGGAATGATTTGCCAGCTCATGGCCGCGATCCGCTATTTCACGAACCAGTTCGGGATATGTTTCAGCCTGCTTGCCGACCAGGGTGAAGGTCGCCCTTGCATCATGTTCGTCCAACAGGTCGAGGATGATGGGGGTCAACACCGGATGGGGACCGTCATCGAACGTCAATGCCACCTTCTTCGCCCCTGAGGGAAGCCGGTGGATTTCATTCCTTCCACCATTCAGCAGTCCCATCTCGAAATACCCCAGCAGCAGGTCCGCACGGATTCCGGGCATTGAAGGGTTATACGAAAACTCGTATTCGAACGCGTCCACCGCCTCCACGATGCGGTCGTCCTGCCGGAGGATATGGCCGCAAAGCTGCGCCCGCTGCAGGGGATCGGCATGCAGCACCAGCAGACTCTGCAGGATGGTGTCCAGATCCGCACGCCGCTTGATTTCTCGCGGGCTGAGGGTTCGGTCGCCATTGGCCACGGTTATCAGCCTCTGGCATTGTGCCACGATATTCCCGTCTTTTCCGTACGCTTCACACCGGAGCTGCCGCACGCCGTCGGGAGCCAGTCGCGTATCCACGTAAATGCGAAATGGCCGGGCATTGCTGACGCCGCAGAAACGGTCATCCAGAAGCAGTGCAATATAATCCACATCGAGCGTGGAATCAGCCCTGACGCCGACCTCAATCGCCCCCCGGACGCGGTCCCCCTGGGCGGGATAGGTGATGGCGAGGCCGGACTCTTCCGGCTCCGGCGTGGGCGCCACCGTTTCCGGCTCGGCTGTCGCCGCCGCGGGGGCTGAAATACCCAGCGGCTCGAGCGACGCCAGGCGGATGGCCGGGTTGAGCTGATGATCGGCGTAGTACGCAGCCTGTGGGCTGAACAGCGGAGACTGCACCGTGAGCGCGGGGCTGATAGTCGTACCGTTCGTCACGGGTGCGGCAAGGATTTCAAGGGCCTCTTCGTTGCGCTCGCACACAAAATACACCGCACTCAAGACCTGCCGGGCAAGCTCGCAATTCGGATCCTGGGCAACTGCATTTTTCGCATCCACCTCCGCCGACCGGTAAAATCCTAAAAGGCAGGCATTGTACGCGACACTGGCCCGGATCTGCGCCCGATAATCCACATCATATGCCAGCGCGTGCCCGTAGGCCTCCATGGACTTCTGGTACTCCCCGGCGACGTAGCGGACGGCCCCGCGGCCCACCAGTGCACCCGCGCAGTGCGGATCGAGTGCCAGGGCGCGAGTGAACGAATCTCTGGCGGCCTCGTGATCGCCCATGAAAAGCTGAGACGCCCCCTGTCCGGCCACCGCCACAGCACAGCGTGCGTCCTGTTCGGCGACCCTGGTGAAGGCCCGCTCGGCCTGCACGTACTTGCCGGCAGACAGCAGCACTCCGCCCTCGTCAAGCAAATCGGCCTCCACACGCAGTGCAAGCAGGCCTGTGACGATGAGGCAAGCGACCAAAAGCCATCCCGCGGATGCTGTTTTATGACGACAAGATTTATGCATTATCTCAATCTTCACAGCGGAGACTGAATATGAATATCGCCGGAGCTGAATGTCATGATCCTGTCTCCGACTTCGACCAGAAGATGGCCGTGATCATCAACGCCCTGCACCCGGCCTGAGATTTCCTCGCCAGCTCCCGCCACCGTGACCCGGCGGCCGGTCGTGATCTCCAGCAAGCGGTACACTTCGATGAGTTTCGGTCCATCCAGCTTTCCGCCGGGCCCATAATACTGCTCAATATGCTGCAGGAGTGCGCACAGCACGTCTTCTCTTTTTAACGCTGCACCGGTGGTATCCTGCACCGTGGCGGCCGGCTGGATGAGCTTTTCAGGCAGGCTGGAGGCTTCGCCCAGCAGATTGATGCCAACACCGAGGACGACATAGGGCGCATCCAGGTTCGCCTCCGCCAGTACTCCCCCCACCTTACGGCCTGCGGTCATGATATCATTGGGCCATTTTGTGTGAAACGCCTCGCCGGTGAGCTCCGCCAGCGCCACAGATGCGGCAACCGAGGGCAGCAAAGACAGCAGCCCGGCGTCTTCGGAAGCAATCTGCGGGCGCAATATCAGCGAAACGAGCAAATCCGCTCCGGGGCGATCAATCCACTCGCGCCCCTGTCTCCCTCGACCGGCTGTTTGATGGTCCGCGACCAGGATAGTGCCCTCAGGTGCGCCCTCTTGCGCAGCCTGCAGGAGGGTCGAATTCGTCGATTCCACTTCGGCTGCGCCCTCTATGGCCCAGTTGATATTCAGATCGCGGGTGGCACCCTCGACTTTTGCGACGTTAAGACTCTTCGTCATCGATTTCGATCATGGCCTCTTCCACGAGCTCACACAGAATGTGCCCGATCGCCAGGTGTGCTTCCTGTATTTTGGGTGTATTGAATTCGGGCACCCGGATGCACCAGTCGGCTTCATCTTTCAGCGCCCCGCCTTCGGAACCGGTCAGACCGATGCTCTTGACACCCTGGCTTTTGGCCTGCTGGACCGCGCGAAGGATATTCGGGGAGTTGCCCGAGGTTGACATCACCACAAGTACATCGCCTGCTTCCAGCACGCTCTCCACCTGCCGGGCGAAAACCTCTTCATATCCGAAATCATTTCCGACCGCGGTCAGGATGGAGGTATCAGTCGTCAGCGCCAGCGAGCGATAGGCCCGGCGGTCCTGGAGGTATCGGCCTACCAGCTCGCCCGCGAGGTGCTGGGC
>JBKHJK010000007.1:0-15031 GCA_046538215.1 Armatimonadota bacterium | reverse complement strand
GGGCAATGCCGCGGTCGTACAGGTCCTGCAGCACCTGCTTTGCCTCCCCGTCGTCATCAGGGAGCCAGTTTCCCATCCGTGACCCACGGAGAGGCAGGCGGCCGTCCAGCGGCTGTTCAAGTGGCTCCAGCTCGTCAATGAGGCTGCGGGTGATTTCCTCCTGGCTGAGCGCGTTGGCGGCGTTTGCACACAGTAGTGAAAGCAGGGTCACTCCAATGAGCAGAGCTGTCGGCACGATTACGGTGTCTGGATTCACTTCACTCACTCCCGGGCTCGCGGGTGCTTTGTCAGCAGATGGTTTGCCGAGTATTTTTTTCTCCGTGTCGGGGTGCAATTCCTTGAAATGAGCGGCGGGCGGAATTCTTCATGCGTCCGCACCGGTAGATGTGCTATACTTCGGATGTTCGGATTTAGCCCCGTCTCCACTGATTTCAACATCATACGATACGGCAGTGGGCCGCTCATGCTCAGTCAATTGTTCGCTCAATTCACGCCACAGGACAATGACCGCCGGCTGGAGGGGCCAGTCCTATGGATCCTGCTTGGCGGGGTCATCGTTGTCGCGTTCATCCTGCGGGTGTGGGGCATGTGGGACCTTGTTTACGCGAACCCGGATGACGGGCTGTTTGCGTACTTCATCGTCAACACTGCAAAGCTTTCGATGTTCGCCGCTGACCCGGCGGGAAACGCCCTCGCCCGCATCCTGAGCTGGGACCCCGGATGGCCGCTGTACATTCTCTATCACTTCTGGGTCCTGCTCCTGGACGGCCTGCATATCCCCATCACCGAGATGACGCTGCAACTTCCGCTGATCTTCCTTGGAGTCGGCATGTGCTTTGCTGCGTACCGGGTCACCACGGACGTCCACAGTCAACGAGCGGGCGTGATCGCCGCGGGACTGGTGGCGGTGATGCTTCTGCCGGTTTCGATCTCCCGCTCGCTGGGGACACACCACGCATACTCGAGCCTGCTTTTGCTGCTGACGGCCGCGGCGATGATCCGCTACATGCGCGATCCGCAGGACGATCGAAATGCGCTCTGGGTCGGCGTGCTGGCGGGGCTTTACATTTGCGGGGACCTGCAGTTTCACATCGGTCTGGCGGTGCTGTTTTTGCTGGGAGCATTGTGGCCGAAGGAGCCCGAGTACCGGAACCCGGGCGGCTTTCGGAGACTCTTTTTCCGCAGTAGGGTGCTCCTCCCGCCGCTGATCATGTTCCTGCCCTATGTGCCGATCTGGATATATGCCCAGTCACTGGGCTATCCACATCAGACATTCCTCGGAACTATCCTCGTGGGGCACGAGTATGACTGGGGGTTTCACATTATCCCCACGCTGGCGGATATGCGGCGGAACATGGGGCTGATTGGCACGGTGCTGGCGATCATTTCAACGCCGATTCTACTGCTGTGGTGGCGGGACAATCGCTGCAAGTGGCTGCTGGGATGGATAGGAGTGACAGCCGCACCGTTTCTCCTGGCGGTCACCTCGGAGGTCACTCAGGCGAGCGTCTATCACGAACATCTGCTGGTAGGCCTCGTGGCGGCGATTGCAGTCATGATCGCGCATATCCGGCCGCGCTGGCTGATGTGGGGTGTTTTCGGGCTCGTCATGGCTGTGACAGGTATTGGGACAGCCGGAAAGATCTTCCCCGCGGTCCTGGAGGTCCCGCTGCTCACACAGCCGGGGGTGGTGTATGGGGAACTGCCGGAAAACAGCGGGCTGAAGACGGTAGGCTACTGGGTACGGGAGAACGTGCCCGAACACCAATCAGTTTACATCACAGCGGCTCCGGGCGTTGCCTACTGGTATCTCGGCCGCCGCCCTGCATACGCGGCCTATGTTACGACCGCCGAGATGCGCCAGTATCTGCGCGAGAACGCTACCGATTTCGATGTGATTATCATCCGCCCATCAATGCGGCAGTGGGCGGAGGCGACTCTTCCGCCGCTCGAATACGAAAAGCAGGCGCAGGTCACTTCGAGCGGGGACCTGAAGCAGCTCATTTACGCCCGACAGATATATGAACCGATGGAAAATCTATACACTGAGACCTACGACGAGCGGTACGAGGCGACCTACAACAGCCTCGACACGATCCTCCCCGAGGTCGGGCCGTATGTGCCGGGCAAACCGCTAAAAATGGGGGCCGAGCCCGACTGAAGCCCGCCACGCCGCAAATGACCGATCATGGAAGATTTGGCGGATGGTCATTGCTGCCAGTCCGCAGCGAACTACATTGTTTGTGACTCAGTCAGGGAGGCACCTGAATGAAGCTATCGGTGGTCATGCCCGTTTACAATGAGGAAGCGACGATAGAGGAAATCATCAAGCGCGTGCAGGCCGTGGATATCGACAAGGAGATCATCTGCGTTGATGACGGCTCAACTGACGGTACTCTGGAGCGCCTGCGGAAGCTGGACGCCTCCATGGACAACCTCCACCTGATAGAGCACGAACAGAACAAAGGCAAAGGGGCGGCGTTGCAAACCGGCTTCAGCTACGTGCAGGGAGATATCGTCGTTATCCAGGATGCAGACCTCGAATATGACCCCGAGGACTATCATATACTGCTGGGACCGATCGAAGACGGTATTGCCGATGTGGTGTACGGCTCCCGTTTCGTCGGCTGGCCGCGCCGTGTGCTCTTCTTCTGGCACCAGGTCGGCAACACTTTCCTGACATTCATCTCCAACATGTTGACGAATCTGAACCTGACAGATATGGAGACGTGCTATAAGGCCTTCCGGGCTGATATTCTGGAGGAAATCACCATCCGGTCCAACGATTTCACCTTCGAGCCCGAGTTTACTGCAAAGGTGGCCCGCCTCGGCTGCCGTATTTATGAGATTCCCGTCAGCTACATGGGCCGTACGTATGACGAGGGCAAGAAAATCGGCTGGAAAGACGGCTTCAAGGCGCTGTGGGCGATTCTGAAGTTCAGGTTTATCGATTGAGGCCTACAGGCCCAGCATCTGCAGCAGAGGATTATCTGCCCGGCTCAGCGGCACAGTGACCGGCTCTGTGCGCAGGCCGGATTCGTATATCGCCATTGTCAGCTCCACCACATCGCGCGCCTGCCCGAGTGTCACTGTCGGCTGTTCTCCGCTCTCAATGCAGCTCACCAGCTCGGCTATCTGCTGCACCTGCAGTGGCTGTGACTCGCGCAGTTCCCACTGGCCCTGCTGCATGAAGCTCCACTTCTCGTCCACCACCACCGGCTCGTAAATTCTGAAGGCGCTGCCTGTCGCGTCGCGGTGGTATTCAAACCGACCGGCGGACATCTGCACATCAATGCTGAACTCGAAATAGTCCCGGTATGCGTCGGCCTCCAGGTGCGCCCGGACGCCATTTTCGAAGCCGATATTCGCCAGCACGCAATCCTCGACATCCAGCGTCTCATCGCGCCGCTCGACATTTGCCTGCACCCACTCCGCGGGTCCGCCCAGCCACAGATACAGGTCGATGAGGTGCGTGGGATCGTAGGCGAGAAAACCCCCGGACATCCTCGCATCCGCCTGCCACCCGTAGGGCTTGAACCGCGACATATGCCCGCGCATGTACACCAGGTCGCCCATCTCACCGGTCTCGACAATCCGCTTCAGCTCCTGGAAGTTCGCATCCCACCGGCGCAGATATGACACGGAGGCGGTGACATCGTGCTCCGTGCAGGCGTTGATGATGCGGTCGGCTCCGGCGAGGTCTGTCGCCAGCGGCTTTTCGATGATGAGCCCCCGTGCGCCGCCTTCGACGCAGGTTTCGACAAGCTGGGGATGTGTGGCGTGAGGGGTAGCGATGGCGACAATATCCGGCGACGCTTCGGCCATCATCTCCTCCGCGGTGGCGAAGACAGGAACATCGGGCCGTGCCTGCGAGAAAGCCTCCCGCCGCTGTTGAGAAATATCACAGGCCGCCGCCAGCTCCGTTGCATCAACCGCCTCAAAGGCCTCAGTGTGGGTGCTTGGTGATCCCCGCCACGCTTCTCCGGCGTACAGGCTGCCAATTTCTCCGAGTCCGATCAGTGCCGCTGAGTAGGTCATTGTTCGGTCCCCGCTTCCTTTGCACCGGCGATCATCGCCGCGATTTCTTCCAGTGTCTTCATCTGCGGCAGGTCCGTCCTGTCCGTGTAAATATGCGTGGCGTATCCGTCGAAGTGGTCGTTGATGGTGCCGTCGTCCGAGACGCCGATGGTGCGGCCCTCGGAGAGGACCTGATACTCGCCTGAGAGTGCTTCCGCCCGCACATAGCCAATACATTCGATAGGGGTGATATTCGTGGCGATGACGTAGAGGTTCCCCTCATGGCGCAGGGCGCGGGTATGGATGATCGCGTCCATCGGATCACACATCGTCTCCGCCCCGACGTCTTCGCCACCAAGCAGCGCCGGCATCAGCACCTGCATCTCGTTCGACAGCCCATGCAGCAGCCCCACTCGCAGCTCCGGGAACCTCTTCGCGTACGCCCAGGCGTAATAGACGACGCCGTCAACATAATGCACCAGCGCCATGTACGTCATGCTGCGTTCTTCGAGATACGTCGGGGCGCGTTCGACCTTCTGCTTCTCCGGGTCGTCTCCAGCGTATGAGAATGCCTGCGGAGCGATCCAAAGGGGCTTTGAGGTATCCTCCAGGCCACGGAAAACATCCTGGAGCGCCAGGACCACCTTCTGCCCCATCGGCACATGCGGCCCTGTCTTTACTCCGAAACCGGGATATGGATCAATCCAGAGGATATCGCCAATCTCCTGCAGTCCGAGCAGCCCATTTGCGCCATTGTCCAGTGCGATGGTCGGGTGATACGGATCCACCTCGCGGACGACGTCGGCGATCCTTGTCAGCGAGTCGCGCCACTGTTGCCCGCGCGGCTCGTCACACATATACCAGCCGAACAGGGCCGGATGATCTTTGTATTTCTTCACGAACGCCCGAATCTCGGCGACATCCTCATCGGTGAACTCCGGTGTGCCTTTATATCCGTGAAAGCCAACCTTCCCCGGATACGGGTACATGACCACCTGCAGGCCCAGCTCGTGGCATTTGTCAAGCCACGGCATGAGCTCATCGTTGCGATGGCTGTAGCGGGCGACATACGTGTGAATGAGGTTGTATCCGGCTTCAGCCAGCCGCTCATCGGGTCCGGCGCCCATAAAACCCCACGGGAAGAACGGCTCGCCATCAACAAGCACCTGCCCGTCCTCGTCCAGGCAGACCTCGTGGTCGGCGGGTGGGAGTTTGTGAATTTGCAGCGACCGGGACAGTATCTCGCCATGAATATCTGCGCTGATGGTCAGTGTGCAGGTACCATCTGAAATCTCGTGAACAGGTACCGCGACCACGGAGGTACCCTGGCTGCTGAAATGCTGCTGCGCGTGAAACACAGCCGCCCCGGATGGACCGGTGAGCGTGACATCCATCGCCTGTTCGTGCCACTGTTCACCTTCCAGGAGCAGCTCCACATCGGCCACGATCTCGTTCACCGGACAGGAGCTGTAGATTGAATTGCGATACCACGGTTTTGTCAGGGTGACCTCCATGGGCGAAATATCCAGATCGAGGTCGAATTGCTTCATGTGCACCCATGTGCCTGTTTCGGGATCAACCAGCCGGAGAGTGCAGGTATATTTACCGGGCTCATCGAGCCTTATGGGCACCTGCAGCGTACTCGGCCCGGCCGGAATCGTCTCCGTCCTGTGCGCCACATCAACCCGTGTCTGCCCCGCCTGCTGCAGAGTCACGCGAACCTGCAGGATGCGGGCCTCACGGCCGGATACGCTCGTGGGGATGGTCAAAACCCCTGACAGGGACCGGGCTGCGGCAGAATCGAAGCGCACCTTCTCCAGTGCCGGACGGAAGGTGGAGATCATGAAGCGGGAGTAGTTGAGGTCCATGTCGGACAGCTCGCCGAAGCGCGAGGCGTCATGGAATCCGCGTCCCGTGAACGCCCATGCGGAAAGCTCGCCCGGGTCGGTCTTCTTCTCGCGAGCGACGTTAAAGCCCCAGATGTCCGATCCACCCGCAGCAAGCTTCAGGGCCCCTACGGGGACGGCGATCTCGGCTGTCCAGTTCCACTGATTCACCTGGCACGAAACCCACGCACCCGACTCCCATGTCGCGTCGTGAGACAGGCCACCCTGCACCACCCAGGCGTCGTGGATCGCCCCGGCGGGGTTGACGATAATGTGGGCGTATTCCTGGCGGGTGTTGGTGGGGTCAAGGAAGATCTCGACGCAATCATTGGCCCACAGAGCGTCGTCATGGTCGGTGAAGTTCATCTTCAACTCATCGGGATTGGGCTCAGCACATGCGATGAAGAGATAAAGGTTGGCGTCGTCTCGTGCGGCCATAAAGCGCGTCTGTGATGCGGCGGGTTCCCCCGTCTTCAGGCGCACGAAGCTGTCTTCCGGAGAGCGGTTGAGCCAGCAGGGATCATCGGCAACACCGTCAATCACCGGCGGATGAGTGGTTTCAAGGGCCGTCGTCAAAGGCCCATCCGCAGCGGCGAAAGCAGTGACGAGCAGTATTGCGGCGGCAGCGGCCAAAACCCGGTTGGACATACAAAGACCTCCAGCAGCAGTGCTCTGGTACCAGTATAAGGTTCCACGCACCACCCGGAGGTCCTTTTTGTTTGCGCGCTTCGTATGTTCTCGCTCTATTCCTGCCCGGTCATCCGGTCGAGCAGAATGACGGTATTGATGAGCATGCGCGGCAGATGGAACGGCTCCTTGCGGGGCTTTTCACCGGGGCCGGTGTTATCCCACGGATAGCTTCCGTCGCGGGCAACCTCCCGGTGCCATTCTCCGTGTTCGCGGTTGGGGAAGTGCTGCCAGCTCCACTCGTGCATCCGGTCATACCAGTCCAGGCACCACTGCTCGCCGCAGATATCGTACGAAAGAAGTAGCGCGTAGAGGGCCTCGGTATGCGGCCACATGTTCTTGTAGTGGTCGGGGCTCAGCGGCTCGCCTGTTTCGACATCAATCGAGCCGAACAGCCCGCCGTATTCTTCATCCCAGCCCGCCTCCACGTGTGACCTGACGGCCTCTACCGCCCGGTCGAGGCGGTCCTGTTCGTTGCGGTCACGGAAAATATGGATGCCGAACCACGCGGATTCGATGGCATGTCCGGGAATGCACGTGCGGCCGGTTTTCCCGTCCAGTGGCGTGCCGTCAGCCTGCCTCGACTCCCGCACCAGGCCGTATTCATCATCCAGGAAAATATCATGCACGCGGGTGGCGTGGTCATAGGAGGCCTGGAGGATGTCGGGATCCGCCAGGGCCGTGCCGAGCTGGTGGAACACGAGTGAGAAGATCATGGAGATGCCGTGTGCGGCGGCGTTGTCGGGCAGGTCCGTTTGGCCTGCGAGGTGGGCGTTGGCGGGCTCCATCCGCTCCTGCACCGTCTCCCACGTGGCATAGGCCGCTTCGACAGCGTCAGGGTTTCCGGTGGCCCGGATGTATTCAGCCAGCCCCATGAGAATAAAGCCGTCGTTGTAGATGTTCTGGCTGGGCTCGCAGGGCGTGCCATTGCGATACACCGACTGCGGCCAGTACCAGCTGACCCTGGGGCCGATGGGGCGGATGAATTCAAAAATATCGTCGGCTACCGCCAGCCACTCCCCGCGCTGCCCGATGCGATTGTACAGCTTCGACCACACAAACATCGCGCGGCCGACAGACCAGATCGGCTTGATGGTGCTGGTCACCCTGGCGTCTTCCGTAATCGTCTCGGTGGGGCCGCCGAAGGTATGGTCAATCCCGTTTTTCATCCACCAGGGGATGACATTATCCAGCAGCGTCTCTTTGTACAAATCGCGCACGGCCCGCAGATCGTCTGATGGTGACATGAGGTTTCCTCCAGCAGTCAGAATCCCTGAAAGACAGGGGGATGTGTGATGGTCCCGTCCGGGCTCATTCTACCAGAATCGCAGCCTCAATAAAAAAGAACCCGTCGGGCAAACTGCACCGGCGGGCTCAGACTGTGGCTTCTGTTTTTCAGGAAAGGCTGCATGTACCGGTCGGGCAACTTCCCGCGGTTTCAGGCGGCCCCGGGTATTTGCTTGCATCCATAGTGCTGGACTGTCCGACTGCGAAGCTGGACATGACCCGTCTTGTATCATCGCTGCCACATTCCGGACATTCCGCTTTTTCATCCCGGTCAGTCATCGGGCGCATGTCTTCAAACTCGCAGTCACATTTCTTACACCGGTATTCATAGATCGGCATGGATGTTGCTGGCACCTCCATTGGTGTCGATAAGATTAGCTCTCAAGTACCTGCTCGGCCATGGACAGCAGTTCCGCCAGCCGGTCGTCGGCAACGCGGTAACACGTCCTGTTGCCATCCCGCTGTGGGACGATGATTCCGCGGTCGCGGAGAATGCCCAGATGCTGGGAGACTGACGACTGGCTCTGTCCCACAGCCTCCTGGAGTTCGCCGACACACGGGTCTTCGGCGAGCATATGCCGCAAAAGGGCGAGGCGAACCGGATGGCCGAGTGCCTTGAATGCATCGGCAAGTTGACTGTCGTTTTCCCGCGAATGCGTCACGTGGATCACCTATATCTCTTTATTCTAATATTCACATTATCTTTTAACGCCGCCGCTGTCAAGGCATCTTTGTCTGTTCAGCAACATTCATTGAGTGCATATTGAGTGCAATTTGCTCTGCTTTTGAAGCCTCGTGGGTATAGTAACTTTGTCGAAAGATCCGAATAACAGAAGGGAATGCTCATTCCCTTCGCGAAGTGGTATGGATAATATCTCATATCATTTATAATAGAGTGTAACACCTTTTTCAGTTGTCGGCAGGTTAATCACAGTTGGGCGTTGCTCAGTTCTTCAAACCTTACATGTATTGCCCGTCGCGTCGTTCCCCGACCGTTGTGGCGACATTCGGTCACGGAACGAGCTGTGAAGAAAGCGAGCGTGTCAATGGCAAAGGACACAACGGTGGATGGGGATGGACGGCTTCGGAGGCTGGCTGTATTTGCCCAGCCTCCCGAGGACGAAACCCGGGCCGGCAAGGACCTCTGGGAGCGAGAGGGAAAATACCGGCATCTGCGGGGCGATCATAGCGGCGTGACCCTGCTCGTGCAGGACGGGATCGTCAAATATGCGGATCCTCAATTCTCGGCAATGACGGGGTATTCACACGATGAGCTGGTCGGAACTTCGTTTACCCGCTACCTCGCGCCTGAGCGTCGGCTTATCGAATCAGAATACACCGCTACGACTGACTCCAACCGCAACGGACGCTATCGCCACATGACGCAAATCCTGAACAAAGATGGATACAAGCGTTCGGTGGAGCTCACCGGGACGCCCGTCCAATACGATGGACGTCCGGCACGGCTGGTGGTCATCAACGATCTCTCCGCAGAGCGTGCTGACGAGATCATCTATGAAACTGTGGACATCAACGAGGTCGGCGTGGTCGCCAAAGGGATCGCCCACGATCTCAATAACGTTTTGCAAAATATCATGAGCCCCGCCGAACTGCTTCTGAGCAAAAGGCCGGAGAACGAAGACGACGTGAAGTGCCTCGAGCAAATTGTCAGAAGCTGCAAACGGGGCGAGAATCTTGTCAACCGTCTTCTGACCTTCACCCGCCAGGATGGCCCGGTTTTCAGGACGGTTTATCTGCACAACGTCACCGATACCATCCAGCACAACCTCGCCCACTCACTGCCCGAAACGTTTGACCTGAGGATCCACGTGCCTGATGACATCTGGGCGATCAACGCGAGCACCGAACACATCGGTCAGGTCCTCGTCGAGCTTTGCTTCAACGCACACGAGGCGGCTGCCGAGGGCGTATCCGTCACTATCAGCGCCGAGAACGTCCATGTTGATGACACACGCGACTTTCCTCATGCGCCTCATCCCGGAGCATTCGTCGTTATCAGGGTCACTGATAATGCCGCCGGCATGACCGACAATACCAGGCGACAGGCGTTTGAACCGTTCTTCACCACCAAGGGACGCCCCCAGCACAGTGGCCTGGGACTGCCACTTGTCCGCGACATCATTACCATGCACTACGGCTCCATTAACTGCGAGAGCGAACCGGACGAAGGCACCACCTTCACCATCTTTCTCCCCGCACAGGTGGAGGACGGTGCCGAGATTGACCCATGCCCTGAAACACACAAAGCGACCGCAGAAGGCGGAGAGACCATCCTTGTCGTGGATGATGATGCAGATATTTGCTGGGCCACGAGGCGGCTCCTCGAGGGCGAAGGCTATCAAGTCATCACAGCATCAAATGGTATTGAAGCGGTGGAGATTTACGAGAAAAAAGGCGACACCATTGATGCCGTCATCCTCGATCTCGTGATGCCGGAGATGGATGGGGAGACGTGCCTGAACCGCATTACAGAGACCGATCCCAATGCTGTGGTGATCATCGCAAGCGGCTCGCTCAGTGACAGCACCAAAAGGCGGCGGCTTGCAGAGAAAGCCTGCGGATATGTGAGTAAACCGTTCGAGGCCAGCGCCTTTTTGCAGACCATCGAACAGGCCATAAAAGCCGGTAAATAACGAGGCGGACGCGTGCGTATGCCCCCGTGATAATGCGTTTGACAGCCACGGTCTTGTTTACCTGCCGCCGCATTGATACCCATTGTCATACAGGTCCTCTGCGTCCTTCAGAGGAATAATCCTGCAGCAGTACTGCAACCCCTTGGCATCCGTGGAGGCATGTGATGGCACCCATGACACCCCGCCAGCGCGTCCTGGCAACATTCAACCGCCAGCCACTGGACAAAATCGTCTTTCAGCCCCGCATCTACTACTGGTACAACGGACGCACAGCGGAAAATACCATTCCCGAGAGGTATCGGGAGATGTCGATGCTGGAGGTTTATGACGACCTTGGCGCATACCCCCGCTACGCTCCGGAGGTGCTGGGGATCTCGGTGTTCAAAAAACGCACTGATGATAGGGTCACCACGCATGTCACCGAACAGGGCCGCGATACTATCACCGTCCAGGAGACGCCCATCGGTTCAATCCGCGAGGTGCGCAGGCAGGGGCATGTCAGCTCCGGGGCGTACCGGATCGAGTATCCTGTCAAGACGCCGGACGATATGGATGTTATGGAATACATCCTGCAGCACACGGAGTTTTACTTCGACCGCGCTGCCTACGAGAATGCTTCCGAAATATTCGGGGATCGCGGTGTGGTGCAAAGCTTCTACGAACGCTCCCCTTTCCAGCGGCTGATGATCAACTATATGGGCTGGGAGAACACCATCTTCGCCCTGCAGGACACGCCGCAGAGGACCCACGAGTTCATGAAGGCGATAGAGGGGTGGGATGACGGGATGTACGAGGTCATCTGTGATTCGCCGCTGGAGATTGTTAATTTTGGGGAGAATCTCGACGCCAACATCAACTCACCACGTATCTTCGAGGAATATCTCATGCCGTATTACAACCGGCGGATTGCACAGCTTCACGAGGCGGGCAAGTTCTGTCACATCCACATTGATGGGGCCATGAAGCCGCTGCTGCCGCTGCTGGATTCGGTGGATTTTGACGGGATTGAGGCTGCCACGCCCGAGCCGCAGGGAGATATCACCCTCGCCGAGCTTGAGGACGCGCTGGGTGAGAAGATACTGCTGGACGGCATTCCGGCAATCATGTTCCTGCCGGAGTATTCCGACGATGAGCTCATTGAGCTGGCCACTGAGGTCCTCGAACGCTTCTCACCAAATCTCATCCTCGGTGTGTCGGACGAGGTGCCTCCACCGGCGGATATTGAAAAAGTCCGACTGGTGGCTGATCTGGTTGAAGATTTCAGGCCTCCGAAGCGTTTATGAAATCAATGAAGGTTTTATCATCCCGGGCAATGAAAAGGACTCCGTTTTACCGAGGACACCCACGCAGTGCCCTCTCCAGATAAATCTTCCCTGAACGTATCAGTTTTCATGAAAGGATTTTGTTCCATGGCCAAACAGAAGGTTGATATTACTGCTCCAATGCCCTCCGCAAACGCGATCGTCGCAACTCGTGGCAAGGACGGCTTCGATAACGCCCTGATCGTCGGCTATGCCTGCAATTGCAGCTTTGACCCGCCGATGATCATGGTCGGTATCGTGCCCTCCCGCTACTCCTACAAGCTCATCGAGGAGAACCCCCACTTCGTCGTGCATTTCGCCCGCGAGGACCAGCGGGATGCGTGGCAATACCTCGGCTCCAACAGTGGGGAAGATGAAGACAAGCTGGCGAAGCTCGGATTGGAGGTCCGTGACGGCGACGAGGTCAATGCTCCCGTCATCACCGATTTTCCGGTTGCCATCGAATGTGAGGTCGTGGACTCAATTGAGACCGGCTCGCACGTGATGTACGCCGGGGAAATTAAGGCCATCCACGCCGACGAAGATCTCGTGAATGATAACGGCAAGCTCGATATGAGCCTTGACACCATCATCTAAGCCGCAGCAGACACAGACGGAAAAACGGCCGCTCTCGCGTGGCGGCCGTTTTTTATTGCCCGCATCTTTTGGCCGACTATTGCGCAGGAGCATACACCGGGACCCAGTCGTCCTTCGTCGGGCCGCTGGCTTTGTACCACGTCCCGGTCGTCTCGTCGAGGACCTCTGCACCGATGCAATCAGGACGCACCACTCCGAGCGGGGATCCCTCCATCGTCCGGTTCGCATCCATCGTGAAAACACTGCGCCGCTCGATGGCCTTCGTGATCAGTCCCGGCTCCTGTTCCATCAACCGGTTTTCAACATTCTCGAACTCGTTTCCCTCGACGATGAAGTCGATGACCGTCGAACGGGCATTTTCATTGGTCTCTGAGACGTCTCGCAGCATGAAAGCGTTTTCAGTGTTGTAGAACATATTGTCATACACGTGTCCGCCAATGCAGTAGGTCACTGCAATCACCGCTCCCTGGTCGCTGCGATTGCTTCTGAAGATGTTGTCATGGATGTTGACTGACTTGCAGGCATAGTCAAGCTGGATGGTGTTTGCCGGCTGCTCAAAGTCGAAGTACTTCCAGGCGCCGCTGTCCGGAGCGTATCCGTTGCCCTCGAAATACGAGTTGTTGATGGTCAGACTGCGGCATCCGCGCACGTAGACGGCGGCCTTCGCACATGATTCGAACCCACACCCTTCGATGCGAGAGCCGTGCCATCCGCTGACGCACCGCACGCCGATCCCGTCGCGTGAGAAGTAGCAGTCGCGAATGACGTTGTTGTTGAAATGGCCTCTGGCGAATATCCCGGCCTTCTTGCACCAGCGGATCGTGGAGTTCGCAAATCGGCTCGACCAGCCCTCAGCGTGGATTCCGTAGCTTCCGGCCCCGGCGATATAGCACGTGTCCATGTCGAAATAGTTGTGCCACTTGATGTTGAGCGTCACATCACCGCCGCTGAGACACAGGTCCTTCATGTGGCCGAAGGTGGCGGAGTTCTCGTACTCGTCAGAGGTCCAGTTCACACAGTTTTCTTCCTTCACCTGCTGTGCGATGATACTGAGATACTTCCCGTCACCGTATATTACCAGATCGTTGTGGTTGACTGCGTTTTTCGGCTCTTCGACGGGCCGGATCTCGATGGCCTGCCGGATTTTGTATTCACCCGCCGGTACATACAGCGGCTTCATCTGTTGCCGAGCCTGTGCAATGGCTGCCTGAAAGGCCGGCTGCCAGTCCTCGTTTTCCGTTCCTGCGGCAACAGCCTGGTCCGAAAAATCCTGTACATTCACCGGCGCCGCCATTGCGGCCGCTGCAAATACCAGGACAGTTACTGCGGCGATCACACCTCGCTGCATGTGGGGACACCTCGCCTCGTTGAGCGGATATCTGTTGATGTATAATGCACCATACAGGCGGCATACTCCTTTACGGACGGGACGATCCAGCCATGCCATCGGATCTGCACGAAAAGCTGCAGCAGTATTATTCGCAGCAGGAGGACGATACCGAGGTGCCGGTTTCGGACTTCCGCGCCGATGTTCTCATAGACGATACCGTCTATGAAATCCAGACGCAGAACCTGTCGGCGATCCGTGATAAGCTGCTGGAACTGGTGACTGACCACGACGTTGTGCTGGTCATGCCGCTGGCGGAGACGAAGCATATCGTATATCTGGATCCGGATTCAGGCGAGGAGCTCAGGTCCCGGCGCTCTCCGAAGCATTGCACCTTTTTGGACGTTTTTGACGAGCTCGTGTACCTCACCAGGTTTCTGCCGGAGGAACGCGGTGCGGTGGAGCTGGTGCTGACGGAGGAGCGCGAACTTCGAGTGGAGGACGGCGAGGGAAGCTGGTGGCGTGATGGAAGCTCCATCCAGGGTCGGGAGCTGGTCGAGGTCATCGAGACGCGGCGCTTTGAGACCCCGGCGGACCTCCTGAGCCTGCTGCCCGAGGGTCTCCCCCACCGCTTCACCACCACCGATATCGCGGAGGTTTGCGATGTCCGGACGCGCCTGGCCGGACGGATCGCCTACACCCTCCGGGAAATCGGCGCCATCACCCACGTCGGTAACAAGGGCCGGGCATACCTGTACGAGCGCGCCGGACCCCAATGAGGGGCATCTCTATCCACGCAAGACCGGCCTCATTGCGGCGGCGTTATATCTCGCGGTTGTCAATGACGAGGCCGGTGGTTTCGCCGACGGGAGCGATGGAGCTGGGCTCCACGAAGCGGACCGACACGGGCAGGCGGAGGTTTTTGCGGAGCCGCTCCTCCACCGATTTTCGCTGCGTGTCCAACTCTGCGAGGACACCGCTGGCGGGGGGGGCGCTGAGCTCCACCTGCACCTCCATGGTATCTTCGCCCTCCTCGCGGTCGAGCACGATCTGAAACCGCGGGCCAGCGTCTATGGACTCAATGACCTCACGGATGTCGTGGGGGAAAATCTTCATCCCGTGTATCATAATCATGTCATCGGTCCGCCGCATGACTCGCGCGATCCGGGCAAAGGTCCGGCCACAGGCGCACGGCTCGCGGGTGATGCTGGTGATGTCCCCGGTACGATAGCGCAGGATCGGGAAGGCCTCCTTGTCAATCGCTGTAAGCACCAG
>JBKHJK010000454.1:0-3289 GCA_046538215.1 Armatimonadota bacterium | reverse complement strand
CTCCCGCAGCTTTGAGGCACAGGAGGGCCGCATCGTGAATTTCTCTGTGCCCTATATCGTCGGCGGCAAGGATGATGAGATGGTGCGGGTGCGCATCGCCGCCGATGGGCAGACGCTGTACAAAAACACCATCCCGGTGGTGAAAACGGAGTTTCCAAAGGTGTGGCAGACGGAGGATCCGCTGTACGAGGAGCTGCTCGGTGATAAAGGGCCCGGAATGGCGGCGGAGGGCGTCATCACCTGGGCGCATGACATTGTTGACTACCGCTACCCGCCGTTTTGCGTGAAATACGCCCAGCCGTATGTGCTGCATGAAAAGTACCGGCGGGCGGGCGAATACAATCTCCACTACCTCGAAAACGGCACCATGCTCGGGCGCGACAACTTCAATGCGCGTGAATACTGCAAAAAGTATGGCGTGAAGACCATCTACATGCCGGGAACCCGTGCACACGCCGAAGGCAAGCCCCTGGACGAAAGCGGCCATTCGTACATCATTGACTATGAAAACCAGGAGGCCTTCCTGCAGCGCATCCGGGACTATCTGCCACAGTGGCAGGAGTATATGTGGGCTGTCTCGACAGGCGACGAGATTATGGAGCACGACCTGAACGCCGGCCTGAAGTTTCACTACGACGAAGACCCCTACCCCTTCATGCAGCAGGTTGACCGCGAGGTGAAGGAGGAGTTCGGCTACGGGGAATTTGGCATCCCGGAGTCGCTGAATGATAAGAACCCGTTCCGCTGGATCGCCTACCGGCGGTGGTACAACGACCGGTTCGCGAAGTTCCAGCAGAAGATTTACGCGACAGTCAAAGAGCTCAACCCGGACCTGCATGTCATCGGGCCTGACCCGGTTTCACAGGTGCAGCCGTGGAACATGTCGGGCTATGGTAAATACTGTGACATACTGACCCACCAGATCTACCCCCGCGGGCCACAGGAGCAGGACGCCGCGTGGGTGACCAAGACGGTGCGGGACCTCGGCGGACAGGCCACGATGCCGTGTACGCACGTGGAAAACTATGCCAGCAGCTTCCGCCCCGCGGAGGTCCGCGAGATCATGAGCCAGGTCTATCGCGCCGGTGGCGAGGGTTTCCATCTGTACATGCCCGACACATCCGGGCGGCAGGGCGGCGTGCACGATATGCGATCCGATGAATACGGCTCCTGGCCGCGGCACGCCACCATCATGGGCACGTTGGAGAATGCCGCGGAAAACAACCGGCCCGACCTCCCCGGATCCAGCGCCGCCATGCTCTACTCCAATGACGCCTACATGGGCGAGTTCCTCGGCGGTCGCAGTGGCGATGACCAGTACCGCTGGATGTTCAATCTCCTCGGCCCCTCCGCACGCGGCTGGTTCACAGTGGTCAGCGACAACCAGATCGCCCGCGACGAAGTGGACCCGGCAGACTATGACGTTATCTACGTCCCCCAGGCGCTCTACCAGCGCAAAGAGGTGGTCCAGACACTGGCGGAGTACGTCAAAGCCGGTGGCAGCCTGGTTGTCACTCAGCCCGAAGCGTTCACCTGGCATCTCGACGGGACGAAGATGGAGGCCCTGCGTGCGGAGCTGTTCCTTCCCGCCGGGGATCCTGCCGAACATGAGACGGTGCAGGCGCCGGATGATTCGCCAATGGCGGCGGGATACGGCCCTATGGCGATCTGGTCCGACGGTGCCGCGCTGGATGTCTCGGGTGATGCAGAACCCCTGCTGGTTTATGAGGATGGCTCGGTCGCCGCTGCGCGGAAAACCGTCGGCAGCGGCTACGTTTACTGCTTCGGCTTCGAGCCCATGTATCAGCGAGCCCTGAAGTCCGCCGCCTGGCTCGGGTACTGGAAGGCTTTTCATGCAGGCCTCGGACAGGCCGTGGACCTGGACATCTGGCGCTTCATGTTCCCGCCGGTTGCCGGATCCGAGCTCACACCACCCGCAGGCCGCTGTCTTACCAACAACTACGTCATGTGGGACACCAACGAGATGGTGCCCGTGAAGAACGTCGAAATCGAGGGCACGTACACCTATTCGATACCGCCCGATTACGGCACGGACGAAGGCGGAGTGACTGAAGTGGCTTTCGTCAAGGGTGACCTTTTTGATCGCCGCACGGCCATGGATATGAAGGACGGCGAATTCCCCCACGAGCTGAAACACTTCGGCGTGGGCTGGAAAACAGCCGATCCGGTATCTATAGAATTCGACCTCGGCTCCCGGTACCCGCTGGACCGCATCTGGCTGATATACCGAAAGGCCCTGCCGGAGACCACCGTCGAGGCCCTTATTGAGGGCCAATGGCAGACCATTGGGACCCACGAGGAGCATATCTCTCCCGACCGGGCGGATTACCCGGCAGCCACCATCACCCTGAATGAAGAGGCTCCGGCAGTCCAGAAGCTGCGCATCACCTTCGCCGGGGCCGACGAGGAGCGCGTGCTGCTGATTCCTGAAATTGAGATCTGGGCAAAGGAGTAGCTGTTGAGCACGGAGGGTTTTCATGAAACGCGACGACACAGTCAAGGTCCTGCAAAAGGGCGACTGGTGGGATGCGCCCCGGCAGTTTGAGCGTCTCACGCTGACGCTTCCTGCCGATATCCTGCCGGGTGAAAGCTCCAGACTCATCATCGAGGCACGAGACCAGTTCGGCTTCACGCTGAAGGATTTCTCGGGCGATATGCAGCTCCAGCAACGAGATTCACGCAGAGGTGATCGGCACGGACACCATCAGCGCGGTGGAAATCGTCCGCTGCAACGAAACAGCGCATACCGCGCATCCCGATGCGACGGAGGCCGAGGTACACTGAGAGGGTGACGCCCCGCAGCCAGGCTGCTGGTACTACCTGCGGGTCACCCAGACGGACGGCAATATGGCGTGGTCAAGCCCCGTCTGGACGGACTGATCCTCTGCACCACAGTCGATTACGAGAGCACCTCGGCGACAGCGACCGGGACACCTCCGCGGTCAACTGACTCGTAGCCCGCCAGCGAGACTACAAGGCTTTTGACACCCTCGACGTACGGGACACTCGTCTGTGTGCTTCCGGCCAGTGAGGCGTCATACAGCTCGTACAGCACGTTCTTCTGCCAGTCGCCCGCGGCCTTCATTTCGCCCTTTTCATCACCAACCCAGCGCGCGTCGGGGCCATCAATGGTCACAAGCAGGCCGTCGGCAACAATCTTGAAGCCGCTGTCCCATTCGCCCTGCGGGACGAGAGAGCAGCTCAAGGTCCCCAGCGCCCCTGATTCATACTGCATCAAAAGCCCTGTGACATCGGGGATCGTCATCTC
>JBKHJK010000453.1:0-3291 GCA_046538215.1 Armatimonadota bacterium | reverse complement strand
GACAAAGAGCAGCTTGAGGAATATCAACAGAAGCGCGACTTTCGCAGCACAGTCGAACCAGCTGGTGAGATCAACCGGTCCGAAGGTGAGCCGATTTTTGTAATTCAAAAACACGATGCCAGCACCCTGCATTACGATTTTCGGCTGGAGGTTGACGGCGTGCTCAAATCGTGGGCGGTGCCGAAAGGCCCCTCGACCGACCCGCGACACAAGCGGCTGGCCGTTCCCACCGAAGATCACCCGCTGGAATACGCCGACTTTGAAGGGGCAATCCCGGAAGACCAATACGGTGCCGGGGCCGTCATCATCTGGGACCGTGGCACATACCGCAACAACAAAAAGGTAGATGACGGTGACGTACCGTCGGTTGGAAAGCAGATTGAAGACGGTCACGTCACCGTGTGGCTTGAAGGCGAGAAGCTGCAGGGCGGATATGCGCTGATTCGCACCGGCGGAGGCGATGACGACCGCTGGCTGTTGATCAAGATGAAAGACGACAAAGCCGACGCACGTCGCAATCCCACCAGCACGGAGCCGGAATCAGTGGTATCAGGCAAAACCGTCGAAGAAGTTGCCGAAGAAGCAGGCCAGGATGATGCCTAAAGAGAGCTTCCCGATGCGGCGGAGATCTGGAAACGGCCTGTGATGAAAGGAGCAGCACAGTGCATTTTGGCCCATATTCCGTGGAACTTTCGAACCTGGAGAAAATATTTTTCCCCGACGCGGGCCTGACCAAGGGCGACCTCGTCAGCTATTACCGCGACATCGCCGACATCATAGTTCCCTATATGAAAGACCGCCCCCTCACCATGCACCGCTTCCCCGACGGACTGGACGGCGAAAGCTGGTATCAGAAAAATATTGGCGACTACTTCCCCGACTGGATTGAGACAGTCACCGTTGAAAAAGATGGCGGTACGGTCACGCACGTGCTCTGTAATAACGCTGCCACCCTCGTGTATCTGGCCAACCAGGCCGCGATCACTTTCCACGTCTGGCTCAGCCGCGCCGACAGGCAACACGCCCCCGATCGCATGATATTTGACCTCGATCCCCCGGGCGACGACTTCGAGCCCGTCCGCGACGCCGCATTTGTGGTGAAAGAGCTGCTGGAGACTCTCGGGCTGAAAACATTCGTGATGACCACCGGCTCCAGCGGCTGCCACGTGGTGTGCCCGCTGGATCGCAGCCGCGATTTCGCAAAAGTGCGCTCCTTTGCTCAACAGGCGGCGCAACTGCTCGCTGATCGCCATCCCGACCATCTGACGACGGAAACACGCAAGGCGAAGCGCGGTGGGAGAGTGTATCTGGATGTTGCCCGCAACGCCTACGCGCAGACGGGGGTGTCGCCCTATTCACTCCGGGCGCTTCCCGGCGCTCCCGTGGCAGTTCCTCTGGAATGGCGCGAGCTGAGAGACACGAAGATCGGCCCCCGGACCTATACCATCACGAACATCTTTCGGCGACTCGGCCACAAAGACGATCCCTGGAAGGGCCTGGGGCGTCATGCGAGGTCTTTAAGTGGTCCGGTTGAGGCGCTGGGGCAAATGCAGGAACAAAACAGCACCTGATGCGTTTATTCTCATACGCGGACACTATGGATGATCTTTCGAAGCAGGAATGCGCTGCAAAGTGACGAAGAACCTGCGTAGAGGGTATTACTGCAACATCGTTGCGAGGCGTGAAAAGAGAGAGGCAAATGCCTGACCGAATCGGGCCTATTATTGACAACGTTCCCCTGCTCATCGTTTCCATGCGCGAAGACGGCACCATCCGGTATGTCAATTCCTACGCATGCAATCTGACGGGTTTTGCGCCTCATGAGATTGTGAATCGGAAGTTCTGGGAGATGCTGTCCCCGGATGAAGCGGAAAAGACCAGAAAGATCTTTGACCGTTTTGGTGGTGAGCAAATACCACCGGAGTACGAATGCCAGGTGTGCTGCGGGGATGACTGCCGGACCGTCGAATGGCGTACAGCGACTGAGCGCAACGAAGAGGACGAAATTGAGCAGATACTGGCCTTCGGTCTCGATGTGACGGAGCAGAGGAAAGCCCAGCAGCGCCTGGATCATCTGAACCGGGTGTTGATGGCCATCAGGGAAGTCAACCAAATCATTGTGCGCGTGCAGGCCCAGGAGACCCTCATTCAGAAGATCTGTGACTCCATGGTCGCCACCCGGGGATATGAATACGCGTGGAGCCTCCTGGAAGACGATGACGCGGTTGAATATTTTTACGGAGCGCCGCTTGACGATCAGTTAGAGGATTTCAGGAAGGATCTGGAGAGTGGCTGGCGGCCGCCGTGCCTGACCGCCGACGAAGACCCAACCGCAGCCACGGTAAACGAGGCAAATGCCGAGCGGTGTGTTGCCTGTCCGCTGGAGCCCTTCGCGGAGTCTACCGATGCACTCGTGATAAACCTGCGGCACCGCAACACCGATTACGGCAAAATCGCCGTACGCATTCCCAAAGGTATGGCCGCCGACGAAAGGGAGATACGTCTTTTTGAAGAAGTGGCCGCCGACATCGCCTTTGCGCTGGCCGGTATCAGGATGGAAGATGCGCACAGGCGGGCCGATGAGAAGTTGCGGGAGCAGTCCGAACTGCTGGAAGCGTTTTTCGAGCATATTCAAACACCGGTTGCGCTGCTGGATTGTGACTTTAACTTTATCCGGGTCAATGAAGCGTACGCTGAAGCGGATGAGCGCGCCTCGGAGGATTTTCCCGGGGAAAATCATTTTGATATGTATCCCTCCGACGCCCGAGATGTTTTCGAACAGGTCGTGCGGAGCGGTGAACCCTATGAGGTGAAATCAGCACCGTTTGAGTACGCACGCAACCCTGAACGGGGCGTCACCTACTGGGACTGGTCACTGATACCGGTGAAAGACGATGATGGCGTCGTTGAGATGCTGGTTTTGTCCATGCTGGATGTCACTGAACAGGAGCGGGCAAACCGGGAGATCCGGCGGCGGCAGGAGGATCTGCGAGAGCTTGCTGCGGAGCTTTCACGCACCGAGCAGGAGGAACGCCGGCGCATCGCCTCGCAACTCCACGACAACCTCGGGCAGATCCTGACACTGATGAAGATGAAACTGGGAGAGCTTGGCGAGGTTGTGGGTGGCGAGGTCGCACCAGCGCTGAATGAGCTGCAGGAGCTTGTCACGGAGGCCACGGCCTTCACACGTTCGATGCAATTTGACCTCAGCCCGCCGATCCTGTATGAACTGGGGCTGGAAGCGGGTGTCGAGTGGCTGGACGAACAGTTTGAAGAACGTCACGCTCTGAC
>JBKHJK010000452.1:0-3297 GCA_046538215.1 Armatimonadota bacterium | reverse complement strand
GTCCTGGCTGTTCGACCGCCGCGAGGGCCATGGACAGCAGCACCTGTTTGCCGAGGCGTTCCTGAGCCGCTGCGGCCTGTCACTCGAAGAGGAGACGCTGCGGCGCTACAGCGTCCGGACGGAGTTTTCGCAGCGGGAATCGGTCATCGACATCGTCATCTACCGGCAGTGGGACTTCATCGTCTATGTCGAGAACAAGGTGAATGCGGGCGAACAGCGGGACCAGCTCGCGCGGGAGTACCGTGACATGCGTCGGTTCGGCCGTATTTTGCACGTCCCCGACGACCGGCAGATCGCGGTGTTTCTCACTCCCACCGGCCGCGAGCCGGTCAGCGACGATCCGACGCGGTGGATATGTCTGTCCTATCCCCAACTCGCCGATACACTACGCACGACCCTTGAAGATATCAGCGATCCGCGGGCGAGATTCATCGTCCAGGACTGGCTGAAAACCGCCGAATCACTGAGGTGAGACCATGGAGTTTTCAGAGGAAAGTAAACTACTGATCGAACACTGGGAGACCTACGAGGAGATCGTGGAGGTTGCCGATCAGCTTGAGGACGAAGAGCTCCCGGCCATCCGCGAGGAGATTATGGAGGAAATTCTGGCAGCGGACTGGGCCGACGAGTGGGAGATGCGAGACAACAATCCGCGCAAGTTCACGATGCATCGCCCGGCTTGGATGCACCAAGAGCACAGGGTCATCTATATCGGCTTCTCTAGATTCAGGCCGCGCCGAGTGTTCGGCAGCAGCGGCTTGCCGAAGCTTTGGGTTCGGCTCAGCAGTGACTACATTGACGAACTCATCGTTCCTATACTTGACTCGTTGCGTGAACGGGATGCCATCTTGGGGGAGATCAATGACAGTTCTCGCAGCAGGGACATCATCACAAAGCGTGTGCAGAAATGCCCCCCGGAGGCCGTGGACCATTACGCGGAGAACGTGAAGCGCGAGGTCATGGATTTCTTCGAGCACTACTGCACGGTGCTTGGGGAACTGAACGAGTTGATCCAGACGAAGCTGGGGGAGATGGAGTAGAGCGCATCTTTTAGACTGGCAGGATCATCGGTTTCAACACAACCGGAGTTCAAAGACAGGGGATGATCACCATCCATATTTGGAAAGTTGCTGCACTGTTGTCAGTTGTCATAGGTGTATTGAGCATGCATGCCGGGACCGCGCAGACTGAGGATCTGGGAGACGGGTATAAGGATCACGGCGTTGGGGCTCCAGTGAGCACCAGCCGGGGCATTGTCGCAACCGTTGATGGTGATGGCACACCGGTCGCGCTCGTTTGGTTGTACGATCACAGGCACGGATACGCCCTTCTGATGATCGACGCGACCACAGGTGAAACTCAGCAGTTCCAGACACCCTGGGATGGTGATTGGTACGGGCCGTTCAGCTCCATGCTTGCCAGCAATAACTGTTATTACACACATTTCGGCAGCCACTTCGTGGAGTTCGATCCGACAAAGCCGGGCTTCACTTTCTGGGAAGAGACGCAGCCTCGGATGGCCATGGGGATGACCGAAAGTGACGACGGGCTGATCTATGCCGTTACCTATCCCGACAGCGGTGTCGTCCAGTACAATCCAGCGACCCGCGAAATGACCGATTTTGGTCACGTGTATGACCAAAACTGGGCGATGTATCAGCGAGATGTGGCCTGTGATGACACGGGCTGGCTGTATTTCGGTATCGGCAATACGAAGGCCCAAATCGTCGCCTTCAACCCCGAGACAGCCGAAGCGATTCCGATGTTTGCGGAGGATGCGCGCCCTCATGGGCGTGGCAGGTTGTATCGCGACAAAGACGGCAGAGTCTACGGCAACCTGCAGAGAGGGGACTGGTATAGATTCTACGAGGGCGAAAAGACGCATATCGGGCCGGAACTGGATGAGCGGAATTCCAAACAGATTATCACCGGCGCCCAGGGCCTGTTTCACCGGGAATTTCCGGGCGGTGGGCGTGTCGAGACGCTCGACCTGCTCGACCGGAAGATGGTGGTGACCACCGCCGGGGGAGAGAAAGCTGAATTTGACTTCGACTACCACAGCGAGGGCCCGCGTCTAACAGGCGTGGCCACAGCGCCGAATGGCACCATCTGTGGCGGAACAGCACATCCCATGCGGTTTTTCCAATTCGATCCGGAAAGCGACGAATGGACGAGGCGTGACGCGTACGGCCAGTGGAACACACTTGCTGCAGCAGAGCGCCTGTTTTACATCGGTGGCTATGGCGGCGGCTTTTTGCTGGAATGGGATCCCTTCAGAGAGTGGGTGCCGACTGAAAAGGGAAATCCGGACTCCAATCCCCGCTTTTTGTACGAAATCACACCAACAGTCCACCGTCCACACGGTCTGCTGGTACATCCTAACGGCACCCACGTGGTCCTTGGCGGCTCGCCGGGATACGGACTGACGGGCGGCGGCCTGCTCATCTGGAACCGGCAGGAAGAGACTGCCACGGTACTCAAACACACCGACCTGTTGACCTTCCACTCAACCGGCCCGCTTGTAGCGCTGCCTGACAGCACCGTGCTCGGCGGAAGCATGTGCCGGCCGGGCTCCGGGGGAGAACGAAAGGCTGAAAGCGCGGAGCTGTATGTGCTGGACCTGGATGATATGCAGATGACCTGGCACGATGAGGCAATTGAGCGGACTGATGCATATACCGGCCTGGTCCTCACGCAAAACGGGCTGGTATTCGGCATCGCGGATCGGTCTACCCTGTTCGCGTTCGATCCTGAAACACGGGAGATAGTGCACGAGCAGGATTTCACCGAAAGTTTCGGCAATACCGTCGGCCAACAGGGGCCCCGGCCCTTTGTGGAAGATAACGAAGGCGGCATCTATATCCTGTTTACCGAGGGCATCGCGAGGCTCAATCCGGAGACGTACGAAGTCTCAATGCGCAGCGAAGCGCCGATGGGCATCACCGGGGGCGGGGATTACCTCGACGGCCGTATCTATTTCTTCCAGGGCTCACACGTCTATAGCTGGGAGGTCTCCGGCGGCAGATAACTTTCATCCGCACTCGGCCCGTCGAAAAGATGTGGTGGCCCGCTGGAACCTGCGTTCCGGCGCTTGACAAAAGACGCGGTGTGTAAGATGATGCTGATATCGAATGACTAATCGTCTTACGAAAGGCGCTATCATGGAACAGACGACGGTTTCATCAAAGTATCAGGTTGTGATCCCAAAGGCGGTGCGGGAGCGGATTGATCTGCAGCCGGGTCAGAAGCTGGCGGTGCTTCTGAAGGGTGATGTGATCTCACTTGTGCCCATTCGTC
>JBKHJK010000451.1:0-3299 GCA_046538215.1 Armatimonadota bacterium | reverse complement strand
ATCGAGCCCATAAATTGCCGCTTGCGCTCGGTGTCGAAGACATTGATATTGAAGGAGGTTCCCTTGTGGTCAATCCACGGATTGAAGTAATCCACCGAGTAACTTGTGCGCCCGAACAGCTCAACATCGGCCTTTGCGCGCTCAGCACGCCCCCGGAAATTGTTCTCTGCCACTGAAAGCATCAACACAAAATCATCGAAGCTGGTGTATCCTGCAGCCAGAGCGAACTGACCGGTCTTTTTTTCCTGCACTTCGATGACGACGATAACACCGCGCACCGGGTCATCAACACCCGGCTGGGGGTTCGCATCAACGTCTGCAAAGATGCCGATATTGAATATATCCCGAGCCTGCTTGATGAGCTGCTTCTCCTGATACAACTGGCCGGGCTCCAGGAAGACATGACGCTCCACCACCGACGGCTTCGTTCGCTCCAGTCCCTTGATCTTCACATCTTCGATACGCGCCTCTTCAATCACGAAGGTTATCCGGCCGTACTTGTCTGCACTTGCATCCGAAACCTGGGCAAGATATCCCTCCTGGGTATAATAGTCCTCAATGCGGCGGACATCGTTGCGGATGGTATTGTCGTCAATCAGGTGCCCCTCGCGGATCAGTATCTGCTCTTTCAGGTCCTCGTCCGAAAATACCGTGTTGCCCACGATGACAACCTGTGAGACTTTCTGTTTTTCGGTGACAGCGATGACGACGGTCGCGCCCTTGTCGGCCGGCTCGGTGGCGATGACCACCGTATCAAAGTAGCCGAGACGCATCAGTTTCGTCCGAATCTGATCGCGGGCTTTATCTGTCAGTGGCTGACCGACACTTACGATGTCTTCGGCGTGAGATATGATGACCTCGGGAGATATGTAATCATTCCCCTCGACGCGGAAACCGGCGACGAGCGGCTCCTCCTGGGCCAATGCACCAGCAGCCACTGCTGTGAGCATTACCACGAATGTCATTGCCAGTATCAACCGTCCGGCAGGCGTCTGTATCATGCTTTTCTCTCCCAGGATCGGTGCCCTTGGTAATCTCTGAAACGTGTTTCAAAACAGGCGACGTCAGGTGGTTATACAGTGTCTTTGAGATACGACTGCAGACGCTGGCGTAGAGTTGAACGAGCCCTGAAAAGGCGCGACTTCACCGCCTGCAGGCTGCATCCAAGAATGTCGGCGATTTCATTATACGAAAAGCCCTGGTAGTCTCGCAGGATGATGACTTCTTTGTAGTCATGTCGAAGCCTGTCAACCTGTTCGACAAGGACTTTCTTCAACTCCTGGTTGTCCACCAGGTGTTCTGGCGCCAGCGATTCATCGTCAATCTGCATATAGAGCTCGCTGTCGCCGTCAGTATCAATGGGGGCGTCAATCGAGAATGCCTCCGTCCGGTTCACCCGCCCCTGGCGTTCCAGACGGTTTTTTGTGAGATTGACAGCAATACGGTACAGCCAGGTGTACACCTGTGAATCCCCGCGAAAGCTATCCCAGGACCTGTAGGCGTTGACAAAGGTTTCCTGCGTCAGGTCCGCGGCCTGCTCGGGATCGCTGATCATGCGGTATATCACATTGTAAACGCGTTCGTAATTCTGCTCGATTACTGCCCCGAACTCTTCTTTTCTATCGTCTGACGTCACAAATGGTTCCCGCCTGCTGTCAAGTGATCCCGGTTCAGACGGCGCTGTTGAAGCGTGGAGCAGATCATCAACTTAGACAGACATACCGTCGCACAGTTGCTGATTGCTCGAACCGGAGCGATGTGGTCAAAATTCCCATACCCGCTCAAGCTGCAGTCGTTCTTCCTGGTCCTCGTCCGTGTGGTACGTCACACGGATCTTCCTGGCGATCTCGTATGAGATGTCCACTTCGTACGAATCGGCGCTGTCTCCTACGGAGCTGGTATAGCTGACCAGCAGATTCTCCATGACATATTTGCCGAGCTTCACTTCCACGGCCTGATCGAATGCCACATTGACCTGCAGTTGATCCAGCCCCAGGGTCTCCCGTATCTGTGTTTCAATCGGCTTAAACACGGTGGTGCGGAAGCCCGCGGCCAGCGCCCGGGTGAACGTCTCAGACATCACGCTCGAAAGCTGCTGTCCGTCACCGTCCCCCACCAGGTATCCCAGAGACGCTGATTGCAGAAGGGCATAGATATGCTGCTGCTCCAGCGGTGGGTCGGAGGAGAGCCGGATATCAATGGCATCGGGCAGACGTCCCGTTAATGCCAGAGTAATATCAACCCGTCCAAGCGGTTGACCATAGAGCGCAGCATCCTCCAGCACCGTTTCAGCCACACCCCATATACTGCCACTCAGTTTCAGCTCCAGGGGATCGCGCGCAAACGCTCCCATAGACGGGCCGAGTCTATACTGTAGCCCCAATTCCCGGATGTTTGCAACCCCGCCTGGTATCTGGGTGCGGCCGGCCTGTGCCTCAACGATACCCTCGACCACCGGCCGCTGGGGCGTCCCGTGCACATGGACCAGGCGGTCAGTGGCTTTCAGTGGGGTCACCAGACCGCGATCGCGCACCACCATGTTCTTCCCCAGCTTCAACCGCACATCCAGATCCGGGCTCGGATACACAGAGCGAAGGGCATACATCTCCCCACCACCACCGCCCGTAGGCATCGGAATGCCAAAGCGCCCCTTATCCAGCGTAAGAGCGCCTTTCACCGAGGCCTGCTTGCCGCCTGGTCCCTCGATCTCGATACTGCCGTCCAGCAGTGCATCAACGAGCCCCGCAAACTTTACCTGCGCCGCATCCGCCCGCACATTCATATCGAACCGATTCTTCGCAAGCTCGGCGAGCCGGAAGTCGTTTATGTCGGCAAATCCATCTACCCTGATGGAGCCTTCACCAAACGTGCCCCCCACCCTGTTGAAGGTCAATCGCTGCAGGTCTTCCTCGACGGTTGCCAGCTCGATTGTGCCATCCAGGTCGCGAACATTCCAGCCCCCCGCAAGGTTCTGCTCGGGGGATTTGACGCTCATGTTCAGAGCGTACTTATTTTTGTGCAGCTTCGGGACGGTGACATGGTTCAACTCGATTTTTCCGTCCGCCTCCACGACCGTATTGTCGCATACGGCAGTGACCTTTTTCAATTGCATGATATTTGATCCGACGGCGGACTTGAAATCAATGTCTATCCCGATCTTCTCGATAGGGACAGATTTTTCGGCCATTGCGATGCGGCCATCTTCGATCCTGAGAAAGCCGCGGAGCTCCGGCTCATCAACGGTGCCGGTGAGGTTTGCGGTCGTAGCCAGCGTCCCCTGTGCCTGCATCTGCTTCCAT
>JBKHJK010000450.1:0-3299 GCA_046538215.1 Armatimonadota bacterium | reverse complement strand
CGGCAGGGCCTGTGGGGTAACAGCGTGGATCGGCCTGTCTTGCGTCTGCAGGGGGCGACGGCGGGCATCGTGGGCTTCGGAGCTATCGGTCAGGCGCTGGCGAGTCGGCTGTCTGCCCTGGAGATGAAGGTTCTGTGTTATGATCCATACCTCGATGCCGATGCTGCTGCAGAGCTGGAGGTTGAAACCGTTGGGCTTGAGCATCTTCTTTCAGAGGCCGATTTCGTGTCACTCAACTGCGCCCTGACCGATGACACGCACCACCTGATCGGCCCCGCAGAGCTTGCAATGATGAAGCCCACGACGTTTTTGATCAACACCTCACGGGGGGAAGTGGTGGATGAGGCGGCGTTGATTGAAGCCCTCCAGCAGGAGCGTATCGCCGGAGCGGCGCTGGATGTGCTGCAGACCGAGCCGCCGCCCAAAGACCATCCCCTGCTGCAGATGGAGCGCGTGCTTATTACGCCTCATGTGGCCTGGCACTCCACGGAGGCGGCCAAAGAAGTAGTGGTCGGCGCATTCAAACAGATCGCCCGGCTGCTGCCACAGTTCACACCGGGCGCAGTACGTAGTACCTCTCCGGCCGGGCCGCGATGACTTTCTTCTGTACGTTACACCCTTTCGGGGCCCCTATTCGAGCAGGAGCACTCCGGTGTCGGAGGCTGTGCGGTCGAGGTTGAGCGTTACATCCCCGCCCGGGGATTGCGGCTGTTCAGACTGCTACACTGGAGCCTCTGCGCAACAACGGTGCTGACGGTCGCGGATGGCGCCTTGTAGCTGCAGCTTACTTCTTCCGGCGGCGGACGAAGGCGAGACCGGCCAGCCCGATACCCATCAGGGCCATCGTGCCCGGCTCCGGGACATAGTTCACGTGCAGGTACGCCGGGGTCCCGCTGCTTTCCTTGGTGTCGGCCCTATATATTCCCGTCATATTGCCCTCGTCAGTCAGCGCCAGGTAGAAATCCAGATTGCTCGATCTGGCCCATACGCTCATCGGGATGTCCCAGCTCACAGTTGCGGGTGCACTGCCCGTCACCGTCAGAATATCACTGCCCACCTGGCTTCCGATAGTCGGTCGCGTGTTCCAGGTGACGGAGTTTTCCGCCCAGCTTCCATCCACCCCGTAAAGAGCAATCTGACTGTCGGGGTTGCCATCGTCAAACGTGTACCAGTTATTGGTCGTGGTGACAAGTTTTACGGATAAAACGGTCGCTCCACCCAACTCCGGAACGTTCAATGTGTCGAAGTTCAGCAGCCCCCTGACGTAGTTTTCGCCCGTGTATTGCGCGCCTATATTCATGAAAGAGCTGCCACCATAGTTATCGTCCTGATAATCAGTATTGGAATAGATGAACGTATCGGCGTTCGTGTGAATGTCCACATAATCCGCAGCGGCCGGCAGGGTAGCCGCCACGAGGCTGAGAATGAATACTGCAAAAAAGAGCGCTCCGTGAAAGAAAAATCCTCTGCTCAATCCCATGTTTTCCCACCCCTCCCACCATTTTGTATGCCAGTGCATCACGCCAACCGCTACACCCGCGTCATGCAGCCGCCGATGAACGTACGGCGGTACCCGGCACGGCAGGCGTACATACCCTGCACGTGCATCAATTTAGCGATACTTCATACAGAATATATGCAATAGACGCATAAAACAGATACTATACTGCGTTACCCACTCATGTCAACCAGCATTTTGTCAATCCTGAAGAAGGCTCCATCCATTGTTGGACATCCAGAACCGTGTTGGGATGGAATCTGCAGGGCTCATCGCTGATACCGTGGCAGCCTGGAAAAGAAAAGGCACCGGCTGCGCTGTTGTCGGACTGCTGCCTCCTGAGAAGAGACCAGCGCGCGCGGTCCTGTTGTTCTTTTGAGGCTTTCAGGATTATTGGGGGGCCAATTCACGGAGCAAAGCGCGGTCTATGGTCCCCTATTCTGTCCTCACTTTACCAGCAGCACCTCGGTGCCGTAGGCCGGCATGTCTCGCTTTAGCGTTTCGTCGCCCACCGTCACCTCGGGCGAGATAGGTTCATCCGAGAAATTCATCAACAGCACCAGGATGGTGCCATCTTTCTCAAACGCCGCCCAGTTGAAGCTGTCCAGGCCGCTGACTTTCACCTTCTCATCGCAGCGCTGTGAGGGTTTGAGGAAGTCCTCGTATTCAGCGATGATCTGCGCTGCCTTGGAGATGTAGTGGAAGGCGCCGCCGTCCATCGAGGGCAGGGCCCACCACATGACGCCCTCGCAGCCACTTGTGACGAACTGCCGCAGGACCCTGTTGGCGAACTCCTCTTCCTTCATCCACCCGGCCTCATCGGTGTTGTGGCGCCGGTACCAGCGCTCGGAGCCGATGAGCGGGGTGTCGCCAAGGGCCTCGGCAGTGTCGGTGATCAGCTTTTCGTTACCGCCGTATCCAGCAACCCCCATATCCAGGTTCGGCCCCATTTTGGCCCAGTCCACGCCGTAATGCCGCATGGTTCGTTCTGACTGCCAGCCTGAATAGACGGCGAATCCGGCCGGTGGATCGAAGGTCTGGGCGATGTCACGGAGGCGTCCGGCCAGCTCGGCATTCTGCGCGGTGCGAAACTCCGTCCACTGCTCCATATACTCTTCGACGATGGTCTCAGGCGTGAGCTCGACGTCCTCCGGGAGATCACCGAAATCGCGGAATGCAGCCATGCAGCGGTCACAGGTGCATGTTCCGGCGTTGCCATAAATGGGACGCTCGTGGTCCCAGATGGCGATTTCGTACTTCTCGTTGTCATGAATATCTTTCATGAAACGCCCCACTCCGGCGATCACTTCGTCGCCCTCCGCCAGCATCCACGTCGGGCAGGCAAGGTGTTCCACGGGCTGGCCTTTGAAGTTGTATCCCTGGGCTTCAGGATGCTCCTCGAGGAAACCGTGCATGTTTGCGGGTATCCCGAACTCCTCGTAATGGAAGGGGCGGACGAGTTTGACCCGGCGGTCGCGCAGATGAACCATGACGTTGTTGCTCGCCTGGCCGTACATCCACGTGCAGCCGGCAGCCCAGCAGTTTTCAGCATACGACTCGGCGACAACGGGATTGAGGATCATGGAGCCGGAATAGAAGGGCATCAGGCGCGCGTGCTCTGGCCTCACATCCGCCAGCGGCTCGTGCATCACCAGTGTGCTCTTTTGCGGCACCTCTGTCACCGTGCCGCCGAGCGACTGGAAATACGTGTACATCGGATATTCGCCCTCATCCATGGAGGCGGGGGCCTCAAAGAGCAGTCCCGTTATGGGGCGCTGTCCGTGGGCGATAAGATCTTCGC
>JBKHJK010000449.1:0-3303 GCA_046538215.1 Armatimonadota bacterium | reverse complement strand
GTGCGCAAGACGGGCCGGAAGCTCCTCATCGGCCACGTGCTGCGTCACGCCCCGTTCTATGTGGAAATCCGCAACCGCGTGGCGGCGGGCGATATCGGCGAGATCATGAGTGTCAACACCACCGAACGGGTGGGCTATCACCACATGGCGGTGGCCTTTATCCGCGGGAAGTGGAACCAGCGAGAAACCTCGAACCCGTTTCTGATGGCCAAGTGCTGCCACGATCTCGACCTGATTTGCTGGATGAAAAGCGGCATCGGGCCCGAGCGGGTGGCGAGCTTTGGCAGCCTCATGTATTTCAAAGAAGAAAACGCCCCCGAAGGCTCCGGCACGCGCTGCCTGGTGGATTGCGACATTGAAGAGGACTGCCCGTATTCAGCCCGGAAGAACTACATCGAACAGGGCCTGTGGCCCACCTATGCGTGGGACAATCTCGAGCATATCGAGAACCCCACCGAAGAGCAAAAGCTCGAGTCGCTGCGCACAGACAACCCCCACGGTCGCTGTGTGTGGCGGTGTGACAATACCATCGTGGATCACCAGAATGTCATCATCGAGTTCGAGGACGGGGCAACCGCCAGTCACGTGCTGACAGGGGGCACCGCCAGGGCCAGCCGCACCATGCACCTCGTCGGAACCGAGGGTGAGATTGAGGGCGACCTTCACGACGGAAGTTTTGTGATACGACATCCTGATGCGCGCGAGGGGCATGAATACCGAGAAACCCCCGTTGATGTGAACGTTTCCGGGAGAATGCATGGTGGAGGCGACATGCGGCTGGTGGCCGATTTTGTCCGCGTGCTGCAGGGCCAGGAGCCGTCGCTGTCAACCACCGATATCATGGACTCGATCTACAGCCACATGATCGCCTTTGCAGCCGATGAAGCCATGCAGCACAACACGGTGGTGCCGATAGAAGATCTGGCGGAGTAAACCGTCCGCCCGGCCTTTTCGGCCACTGCTGGTTTCAACTCTGACCTGCCAGATTTGCACCTCAAAGCTGATGAGCCGTATGGGAAGTGATCGTTATGTCACAGGACCGCCCGAACATTGTTTTGATACTGAACGATGATATGGGATATTCGGATCTGGGCTGCTACGGCGGCGAGGTCCACACGCCCAATCTGGACGGTCTGGCCGAAAGCGGTGTGCGCTTCACCCAGGCGTATAATACCGCGCGCTGCTGCCCGTCCCGTGCCTCGCTGCTCACCGGCCTGCACCCCCATCAGACGGGGGTGGGCTGGATGACCTACGACTGGGGGCTGGACGGCTACCGCGGTGACCTCAACGACGAATGCGTCACCATCGCCGAGGGACTTCGTGCGGCGGGATATGCGACGTATATGAGCGGGAAATGGCATGTGACCCGCCATATCGAGCCACACGGGCCCATGGACTCCTGGCCGTGCCAGCGCGGATTTGACCGCTACTGGGGGATGCTCAGTGGCGCCAGCAGCTACTTCACCCCCAAGACACTGACAGAGCACAATGACCCTGCCGACGCGCCGCGTGAAGGCTTTTATCTCACCAGCGCAATCAGCGACCACGCCGTGGATTTTATCCGGTCTCACGATCGGGAGAACCGCGAGGAACCATTCTTCCTGTACACCGCCTACACCGCCCCCCACTGGCCGCTTCACGCCCTGGAAGAGGACATCGAGCGGTACAGGGGACACTTTGATGCCGGGTGGGATGTGTTGCGTGAAGAGCGATATGACCGGATGACCGACATGGGGCTAATTGATGACGCCTGGCGCCTCACCGAGCGCGATGAGGCGGTGGTCCCGTGGGAGGACGCGGGTGCAAAGGACTGGCAGCGGCGGCGCATGGAGGTCTATGCAGCGCAGATTGACCGCATGGACCGGGGCATCGGCCGAATTATTGACGCCCTCGACCAAACCGGGCAGCTCGACAACACACTCATCATCTTCCTAGCCGATAACGGCGGCTGTGCCGAAGAGCTCCACGCGGACTGGACCGGGAAGTGGAATATCATCAGCCAGACCACCCACGAGGGCGAAGACGTCGTTGCCGGGAACCGGCCCGAAATCATGCCCGGAGACGAAAGCACCTACCAGAGTTACGGCATCCCCTGGGCGAACCTCTCCAACACGCCGTTCCGGCTCTATAAGCACTGGACCCACGAGGGCGGAATCGCCACTCCGCTAATCGTCCACTGGCCGAACGGTTTCGAGGGTGCCGGGGAACTGGTGGACGAGCCCGTGCAGCTTCCCGACATCACCGCGACGCTCTACCACGCGGCGGAGGCTGAATATCCACGCGAGCGTCAGGGCGTACGCGTGCAGCCTCTGGAAGGGTTTTCTTTCCTCCCGGTTCTGCAGGGAGATTCGTTCGACCGTGAGGCCCTCTTCTTCGAGCACGAGGGCAACTGCGCGGTGCGGATGGGGCGGTGGAAGCTCGTTCGCAGGTATCCAGGGCCGTGGGAGCTGTATGACATGGTCGAGGACCGCACCGAGACCAGCGACCTCGCCAACGCGAAGCCCGACATGGTGCAGGAGCTTTCCGACCGCTGGCAGGACTGGGCACAGCGGTGCCGGGTCGTCCCGTGGGACGAGGCAAATCCCAACCTGCGGGAGAACGGCTGAGACCATACATCAGGCACGAAACACGCGCCGACGGCCAGGGTCATAAAACAGCGGCCCAATGCGTGGCCCGCACCGTCTTTCGCGCCATCCGCGCCCGCCTCACTCGGTACGGATCTGCATGTCGGTCACGCATGTCTGATGGACCGTCTCTGCGTCCGGGGCTGTTGGGGGAGCGGTAGCGTCAAGCCCGGAGACCACAATATCACTGCTGTCTTCGATCACCACGGCGTGCTGCCAGTTACCGGTGACCTCATCCCACCGGATGCGCAGGTTTGACACCCGCACATCATCCACGTGTCTCAGGAAAATTCCTGCCGGGACATCATTCGTGCCGACAGGCAGCGGGGTTTTATCCGCAAAGTCCGGATCCACCTCTCCGCCGGTCATGCACAGCTCGACCTCGTGCAGGCTCACAGCCGAGACGGGATGTCCGTCATTGCCGCCGATATAGCAACCCTGCCGCCCCGTGGCCCGGATATGTGAAAACGAAATATCACGGATATCGGCCGGTGGCTGTGCGGCTTCACCAAGCAGCAGATTGATGGGCACCACTGTATCCATGATGAAATTTGAGAACCGGATGTTCTCAATGGTTACCCCGTCATGCTTTGCGGAATACGCCGAAATCATATTGATACCTGTCCGCGTCTGTTTGATGACGATATTCGACAGTGTACAATTCTTCACAGTGCCGTTC
>JBKHJK010000448.1:0-3305 GCA_046538215.1 Armatimonadota bacterium | reverse complement strand
CTCCAGATGGACCTCAATTCCCCCCGCACGCAGAGCACGTCCAACGGCGGCGACGAATTGTGGATGCAGAAGCGGCTCTCCGCCCGTGATGGACACCGAAGGAACCGTATTCCAGCGGGAGATGACGGTCTCAACGATGTCAGACACAGCAGCAGGGTTGGGAAGCGTTTCCTCGCCTTCGGGCGTGAACACGCTGAATTGTTCAGGGATTTGTCGGGCGTATCGGGTGTCGCAGTACAGGCAGTTGAGGTCACATCCGGCGAGTCGCACAAACACCTGTGGTATCCCCACATACAGCCCTTCGCCCTGAAAGGAGGCGAATATCTCGACAAGTGGTGCAAAGATGCGGCTCATGGCACCCCTCGGACTTTCGTGGTGGCGAATTGCACCGCATCCATTTCTCTTACATACAAATCAGCCAGGACCGCAGCCAGATCCTTGACGGACACATTCCACTCTCCGAGTCCGCATGCCTCCACAGGTGCACCTTTGGGATCTATATTCAGGCCGACGTGTATGAGTGTTGAGACGGGTGACTTCGTCGCGATGGAGACGCTGAGCTTGGCAGGACCGACGTACAGATCATCCCCGTCCCTTCGCACGGCCCTGTCGGGCACGTGATCCCGGAGTGTATCGCTGATCATGGTGATAAATAGTCGCTGTCGGAGCACCGCCGCCCTCAGGGGGTCGTCGAAATGTTCGATGATGAAGTGGAGCATGCTGGCGGCCCGGATGGTGGCGCCCTGGCGGCGATCCTCGGCATCCACGAGGGCTTCGGTGGTCACGTCACAGGGACCAATGAATGCTGCCAGCGCGTCCCCGGCTGTCCCAAAAGTCTCATAGATCCACAGTGACCGCAGCTCGCGGCCGGTATAGGTTCTCGGTTCCTCCAGCGACAGAACCTGATGCACGTGGTCAGTCCTTCTTTCGGGAGCCGCGGTACCGGAGATATTCCAGTGCGATGCTGGCGGGAGGGACACCGGTGTACTCCCCCATGCGTGCGAAAAGCCTGTTGAGCTGCTGTTCATGGAGCTCTTCGGCTTCCGGGTCCTGTTCGCGGATTTCGTCCGCTTTGTCGGCGATGTTGGGGATAATGCGCACGAAGAACCGGGCCGTCTCCATGGCGTCCGTACGTCTCGGGAGATCGTAATAGGCTTTGCGGATCTCCCTGGTGAGATCCTGCCAGGCGGTTTGGGCTCCGGAATGCTTGAGGTCGAACCGGCGTGCGTGAGCCATGTTGTCGGCGCTTTGCTCTCTGCGCTTTTTCGTTTTTTCCCAGTCCTCGCGGGTGGTTCCTTCGATAACTTCGATCCTCGGGCGGACACCGATGATCTCTTCCACGGCCGCACGCAGTTGAGCCTCGTTGGGACCACTTCGGAGATGACCGGCCGAACTCATGTGTTTCGGCTCGAAGCCCAGAACCAGCGTGTCATCATCCACGCAGATGGGTACGGCCTTTTCGATTGCTTCCCAGAAGCTCAGGTTGATATCGCCCTCTTTAATCTTCTCGTCAACCCGGCTCCACAGTTTATCCATGTCCAAATCCTGATTACCCAACGCACAGCCCTCCTGACAATGTCATGATTAAGGCACCGTTTGTACTGCACAACCGTAGGTCACTGACACAAAATGGCGACACTTTGGCACACCTGACGGGCCCGGTCGGCGTGGGGGACACACAGGCCGTGAGGGTTGACACAATGCGGCAACTTTAGTACGATATTTTCGACCAATTATAGCACAGCCTCCGTGCACTGTAAAAACACCCTCGGCGCGGTGTATGTTTGCTGAATCCCCGGGTGCCTGCCAATTCTACACGGCATAAAACATTCAGACGGGCGGATGAGCATTATTAGAGCCCTCACAAACCCCACCAAAATCATCTGCACCATCGGTCCCGCCAGTGATGAATTATCTATTGTACAGGCCATGATCGAGAGCGGCATGGATCTTGCACGTCTCAACTTCTCCCACGGCTCTCACAGCGATCACGAGCACATGCTGAAGACCGTTCGCAAGGCCGCTGAGAAGACGGGCGAGCAAATCGGCATCATCGCGGATCTGCAGGGGCCAAAGATTCGCACAGGCGACCTCATCAACGGCGGTCCCGTCACGCTGGAAGAGGGTCGGCAGATTGAGATTGTCAGTGATCCGCACAAAGAGGGTACCGCTGAGCGGATATATACCACGTATGATGCGCTGTCGGATGATGTAAATCCCGGTGACCGTGTATTGCTTGATGACGGTCGGCTGGAGATCAGCGTACAACAGGTCGGAGACGGTATCATCTCCGGTACCGTGGAAGTCGGGGGAGAGCTGGGCGAGTACAAGGGAATGAATTTACCGGGGGTGGAAGTCAGTGCGCGGCCTTTAACCGCCAAAGACAAAGAGGATCTTGCGTTTGCACTGGAGCATGGGGTTGACTATCTGGCCCTCAGCTTTGTGCGCACGGCCGACGAGTTATTCGAACTGCGCGAGGCGTGTGAGGCCAGGGGATGTAGTGTCCCGATCATCGCAAAGCTGGAGAGGCCCGAAGCGCTCGATGAGCTGGAAGCGATTTGTCAAGCCGCAGATGTGATCATGGTGGCGCGAGGTGACCTTGGAGTCGAGCTTGCCCCCGAACAGGTGCCGGTGTGGCAAAAGCGAATCATTCGACTGTGTTCGGAGCTGCGTGTGCCTGTTATCACCGCCACGCAGATGCTTGACTCAATGCGCAATAATCCCCAGCCGACCCGCGCGGAAGCCTCGGATGTCGCCAACGCGATCTTTGACGGTACCGACGCCGTGATGCTGTCGGGGGAGACGGCCATCGGGAAATACCCCGTCCAGACGGTTACGATGATGCGGCGGATTTGCGCAACGGCCGAGCGCGAGCAGATGCTGGAGCGGGGGGCGAAGCGCACAGAACTTCGTGTGAGCGAAGAGCAGGTCAGCATCGCCGATGCGGTGGTCCGGTCGGCGGTGGCCGCGGCCGAGAGAGTTGAGGCCAATGCTCTGGTTGCGTTCACCGAGTCCGGTTCAACCGCTCGTATGGCCTCCAAGTGTCGCCCGAGCCTCCCCATTATCGCCGTCACGCCCATTGCCGCTACAGCTCGCAGATGCAGCCTCTTCTGGGGGGTGACGCCGGTGCACACCGAGCGGGCCGCGGGCACCGAAGAAGACATCGTGCGGTGTGTGGATGAACTCCAGGAGCTCGGGATGCTCTCGGAGGGCGACATCGTTGTCATCATGGCCGGCCAGCCGATGGGCCGTCCGGGGACCACCAACAGCATGAGAATTCACAGAGTAGGAGTGGACCTCTGAAC
>JBKHJK010000447.1:0-3310 GCA_046538215.1 Armatimonadota bacterium | reverse complement strand
GGGTGACGGTCACGGGGAAGCCAGGATGTGTTGGTGTTTTGATCGGTCATACGAAGACAAACCTCGCAACCAGCCAGCCTGCAGACGCCAGGAGCAGCCCCACCAGCCACAGGCGGATGACGATGGTGGGCTCCTCCCATCCGCAGAGCTCAAGATGGTGATGAAATGGTGACATTTTGAACACCCGGCGGCCGAAACGCTGGAATGAGATGACCTGGATGATGACACTCAGCGTCTCCCAGACAAAGACGGCTGCAATGAGAGCGAAGATAAACTCGACGGCTCCGGCAACGGCGATACAGCCGAGGGCGGCACCGAGCCCGAGACTTCCAATATCGCCCATGAATATGGAGGCCGGATGTGCATTGAACCATAGAAAGCCGGTCGCCGCTCCGGCAAGAATGGCACTGGCCAGCGCCATCTCCCAGTCTCCACGCAGCATGAGTACACCCGCGAGGCCGATGGCACATATCGTCGTCAGCCCGGCCGCCAGCCCGTCCAGCCCGTCGGTGAGATTCACCGAATTGGCGGCACCGACGATGACGAACATCCCCAGCGGTGCCCAGAACCACAGCATCCCGGTGTGCCAGCGGGTGGCGCCGATGCCAAGGATGAAGCTGTCCTCCCAGACCACCGCGGCCACAAACAAACTCGCCAGCAGAATCTCCAGGATGATCTTGTACCGGGCGCGCCAGCCGGTAGAATCGCCCGTGGCCGCCTTCTGCAGATCATCAATCAGGCCGATAAGGGCGAAGCCGATGGTGACCGCTACCACCAGCACCGAGCGCACTGTGAACCGCGCCTCATAGGCACTGGCAGCCGCGACCAGCACCGCAAAGACACAGATGATGGCGATTCCGCCCATGGTGGGCGTGTCTGTTTTCTCGATATGACTTTCCGGCCCGTCCTCGCGGACCGCCTGGCCGATACCGTATTTCGATATCTGCCCCTGCGCCACGGCTGTCAGTAGCACGCCAAAAACCAGGGCGACACAGAAGTTCAAAAGCAGTGTGATCACGTGAGCGCCTCCACAACGATCTCGAGCTTCATTCCGCGCGACGCCTTCACCAGCACCGTATCTCCGGGCTGAAGGATGTCCCTGGCGATTTCAGCCGCCTCCTGCGCATTGGACGTGTGGTAAATTTGCACGCCCTCCTCCTCTGCTTCTTCGGCGGCATATTCGCCGAGCTGACCGACGCTGATGAGCAGATCAACGCCATGTTTTACAGCGAGTCGGCCTATCTCACGATGCGCTTCTTCGGCGGCCGGTCCCAGCTCCAGCATGTCACCGAATACAAACACTTTGCGTCCCTGAGCCTGCCCCAGCACCTCCAGCGCCGGTGGCACCGACGTCGGGCTGGCGTTGTAAGCGTCGTGGATGATGGTCACGTCTCCGGCCTGGATGGTCTGGCTCCGCATGCTGTGTCCCTCGAATGCTTCGAGTCCGGCCTTGATGAGATCCGGAGCGATATCCACCGCTGTGGCGACTGCCGCTGCTGCTGCTGCATTCATGGCATTATGTCTGCCCGGAAGCTGCAGTGTCACCTCGATGGAGCCCCCGGGAAGGCGCAATCGCGCCCGGCATCCCGTGACACCGAGCAGCTCCACGTCGGTCAGGGTGACATCTGCCTCCGTGGTGCCGAAAGAAATCACCGGCGCGGAAGCCATGTTCGACAGGAGCGGAAAGAAGAAGTCGTCGGCATTCAGCACCGCCGCGCCGTCTTCCGGCAGCAGTGGCAGCATCTCCGCCTTGGCCTTGGCCACAGCCTCCCGTGAACCGAGACGCCCTATATGTGCCTCTCCAATATTGGTGATGAGGCCGATGTCGGGCTCACTGATACGGACGAGGTACTCGATCTCACCCGGCGCCCGCATGCCAAACTCCAGCACACAGAAATCGTCGTTGCGGCCCATGCGCAAAAGCGTCTGCGGGACCCCAATTTCGTTATTCTGATTCTCTCTGGTGGTGGTCACGGCTCCGGCCTGCTGCAGGATACTGCCGATCATATCTTTGGTGGTTGTTTTCCCGGCGCTTCCCGTCACTGCTACGACATGCGCACTGCATCTGCGGCGCCAATATCGGCCGATACAGCCGAGTGCCTGAAGAGTGTCGGGGACCGTGATCACCACGGTGTCAATGGCCGCATCCCCGAGACGGCCTGCTTCGACCACCACAGCAGCCGCACCCGCGTCTGCTGCCTCCCTGAGGAAATCGTGGCCGTCGAAGCGGTCACCGACAAGCGCGACAAAAGCTTCTCCCTGTTTGATGTCGCGACTGTCGGTACTGACACCGCGCACCCAGGTATCACGGTCCCCGCGCTGTATCTGAAAATCACATTCTTCTGCAAGATCTGAAATATTTATCCGCATTTTTCCGGTGTGTGTATCTTTCACAGTTGTTGGAGCGCTTCTCGAGCAACTTCCCTGTCATCAAACTCAATACGGCGGTCGGCGAACTCCTGATATGTTTCGTTACCCTTTCCCGCGATGAGGACAATGTCACCAGCCCCGGCGCGTCGGCACGCCTTCTCAATAGCCGCACGCCGGTCTATTTCAACCTCGTACTCCGCTCCCCGGGCCCCCATTTCTATGTGGGCGATGATATCGGCGGGATCCTCACTCCGCGGGTTGTCGGAGGTGATAACGGTGATATCCGAAAGCTTTGTGGCGATATGTCCCATCTTGGGCCGCTTTGACGTGTCGCGGTCGCCTCCACATCCAAAGACGCAGATGAGCCTGTCAGGGTTGAGTGAGCGGCACACCTCAAGGGCATTCTTCAGCGCCTCGGGCGTATGGGCGTAATCCACGAGGACGGTGAAATCCTGCCCGGCGCTGACCCGTTCCAGGCGCCCTGCGACCGGCGGGGCGGAGGAGAGGCCGGCGCTGATTTCTGCCACCGAAAAGTCCATCGCGTGGCAGCACGCGGCCGCCGACAGAGCATTATAGACGTTGAAAAGCCCCACGAGCTGCAGTCGAGTTTCAGCGGTGCCGCCGGGAATGTGCAGGGTCAGGCTGGTGCCGTCGGGCGACAGAGTGACGCCGGTTGCGGTAACATCCGCGCGCTTTTTCATGCCGTATGTGGTGACCGGGCATTCGGCCTCTTCGGCAACCTGCGCCCCCCACGTGTCATCAATGTTGACTGCGGCCACCATATCGGGCGAAAACCGGGTGTATTCAGTAAAAAGCACCATCTTCGAAGCGAAATAATCCACCATCGTCCGGTGCCAGTCGAGGTGGTCCTGAGAGAGGTTCGTAAACACGGCTGCTGCGAAGCGCGTGCCGTAGGCGCGGTCGAGGTCCAAAGCGTGGG
>JBKHJK010000446.1:0-3320 GCA_046538215.1 Armatimonadota bacterium | reverse complement strand
CATCGGTCTGCTCGACATCTTCGGCGATGGCAGCGATATCAACGGCGCCGGAGAGACTCGCCGCCGCCGCGAACTGCTCCGGATGTGTCAATGCCATCTTCAGCGCCCCGTACCCGCCCATCGAAAGCCCGGCGACGAAGGTGTCTTGAGGCTGCGCGGAGATGGGGAAGAGGTGGCGGGCGATGGTCGGGATCTCCTGCGTGATATACGTCCAATACTTCGGGCCGCGATCCATGTCGGTGTACCAGCTCCGGTCCGCTGCGGGCATCACCACCGCCAGGTCCATATCGGCGACGTAGCGCTCGATGGAGGTCCGCCGCTGCCAGATGGTGTGATCATCCGACAGCCCGTGCAGCAGATACAAAACGGGGTAGCGGCGGCCCTCGTCGGCGGGTTGTGCGGGCTCGGGAATGATTGCGTCCATGGAGACGGCGAGCTTCAGGATGTTTGAGTGAAAATGAGCGTGTATGAGTGCCATCAGATTCCTCGGTTTTCAGGCGAAGCCACTTTCAACCTGTCTGGAATGTGAGAACTGAGAAGTACCAGAACATCGCAGCCCACAAAAGCAGTGTGAAGATGAGCGACAGCACAGTCCGCCGGAGATGGTCGGTTTTGAGCAGACGGGAATATCCTACCGCCCAGATCATCCCCACCGCCGGCATGGTGCTTTGCATATACCGGCCACCGTAATTCAGTGCACCGAAATCCCTGAGCATGATGACGATGACAATCAGCCACGCCACGGCAAAGCCCCACCCACAGAGCCGGGCGAGCACAGAGCGGATCTGTTCGGCCGGGTCAAGTGTGGATGGTTGGCGTCCTCTGCCACACTCCAGAGGCCTCAGCCACGTGGATTTGCGCATGGCGGCGCGGATGTAGCCAGCGATGGCGATCCCAAACAGAATCACCAGCGGCCAGCCCACCCACCAGCGCTGCCAGCCGTGGGGCTTGGCGAGCCAGAACGGAGTTGCCAGACCCACGAAAACGTCAGAGGCCGTGTACCACCCGACCGTACCCCATACCCCCGGCACCAGCAGGAAGATGTTGTCCTGTACGATGGACCGCTGTGTGACGCTCTGGGGTACCAGCATTCCGTACAGCATCATACTCCGGCCCATCCACAGCGCTGCGACGAGTATTGCGGGCACGAAGACAGTGGCGGCGATGCCCAGGAGCTTCTTCGTGCTGTATTCTCGATTTCTGGCGCAATAAATCAAGCACCCCGCAGCCGGCACCATCAGCCACACCGCAGTCAGTTTTGAGGCCACTCCAACGGCCACTGCAAGCCCCAGCGCGAGCCAGTGCCCGACAGTGTCCTTTTCAGCGGTGAGAATACAAACCATCGCCCAGAGCGTCAGCGCCGAGGCGAGGATGACACCGGTGGAGTTGTTCACCACCGCCGTCATGTACTGATAATTGGGGAAGAGGCCAAAAATCCCCGCCGCGGCGACGAGGCCCAAGGACGACGGCCACAGCCGCCGGGCCGTACAAAGAACGAAACAGAGCGCCGCCGCACCCATTAACACCGACGCGATGCGAAGCGCATAAAGCCCGAAGCCAGCCTGTGGCGATGCAAATGGCAGGCTCACGATCGCCAGGACGAGATAATACAGCGGTGGATGCTGCGCGGAGAGTGCCTGCAGTGATTTGTCCTCACCGCTCCACCCGGGTAGCAGAGGAAAGGCGTGTTCGGAGCGGAGAATCTCGACGTACCTGATATGCTCGGCTTCATCCGGCCCGGCTCCCGGCGGCAATACCAGCGCGTACCAGGTGGCGAAAAACAGATAGCCCGCCACGACCACGCATATCAGTACCAGGCCCCGGTTTTTGAAAAGGCGTTGAAGCATCAGTCCGCTCACTTTTTGTGGAGTAATATGTCGTGGCGCACACGCCGACGATGTCTTTCCGCCCGCTGGTATAATACCGCTTCTGAGTGATATTGCAAAGGCTATCTCTTGATATGGTATCTTCAGCCTGCGGCGATGGAGGGCAGGCCCTGCAGGACGACGACATCTGAAAAGCAGGACGCGCGGACCGCAGCCACGAGCGGGGTAAATGGTTCAGTTGAGGGAAGCCGCGCCTTGAACATAATGTCATGGCGGGAAAAAATACCTCCATCACCTTTCATGACAGCACGTTTTTAGCGGAAAGAGATTATGCACCTCCCGCCCGTGGCTCGGCCTGAGGCGTGGGCATTGACTCGGGCTGGAAGCTGAGAATTGGGAGTTCGCTTCACGGTGTGAAACGAACTCGCGACTCAATTCTCACCTGGACGCTGCAAACGACAAGGACGCAGCGTCCAGGCCGAGCCACGGGAGGGTGTGATGTTCATGAAAACTCCAGAGGCCGAGCCACGGGGACGTTTGGCTGTCGTGTGCCAAACTCCCAATGCTCTTTGAGCTACGGGGACGTGAACGTGATGGAAACGTCCGACAAACGTCAGTCCAGCATCTCGATTTCCTGCCATTTGCCGCGCAGAAACACCCACGCCAAAAACCCCATCCGGGCGACAATCCCGATGTCGAAGCCGAGCCATACCCCCATGGTGTCCAATCCGAGCGGAATCGCCAGGATGTAGGAGGCCACCGGGCCGAGGATCGTCACCGTGCAGATGCTCACCCACAGCGGCGACATCGTATCACCGGCGCCACGCAGCGATCCCGAAAGGCTCATCCCGGCGGTGAGAAACGGCTCCGAGAAAGCCAGTATCAGCAGCGCCTCGGCGCCGACTGTGATGACCTCGGGATTGTCGTTGAAAAGCTCCACCAGCGTCGGCCCTGTGATGGCGTAGATGGTTGCGGCGATGGTGCTGAGGGCCGCGGCGATACCGGCGGACATCCACGCCGATTTGGAGGCGCGGCCATAGTTGTCCGCCCCCACATTCTGCCCCACCGCCGTGGTCGCTCCGGCCATCAGCGCCAGTCCGACCATGCCGGTGACCATCCGGATCTGCCCGGCGATGGTGAAGGCCGAGATCGCCAGCATCCCCGCCGAAGTCATGCTCAGAACCCGGATGATGGCCATGAAGCCGAGGTTTCTGGTGATGCTCTGCACGGAGGCGGGTGTGCCCAGATAGAAGATCTTCTTCCAGAAGTCCCAGCGGATATACCAGCGTCCCACCCAGTTGACCGTAATGGCGTATTTACCGCAGGAGAATATCCACAACCCCGCGACGGTGACTAAAAAGCGCGAGGTCAGTGTTCCAATGGCCGCGCCAGTCACTCCGAGCTGCGGGAAGGGTCCCCAGCCGAAGATGAAAACGTAGTTGACGGCGATGTTCACTGCATTGGTGATCAAAAGCAGGATCAGTGGTGTGATCG
>JBKHJK010000445.1:0-3353 GCA_046538215.1 Armatimonadota bacterium | reverse complement strand
GCCTTCATGGCGTGGATTCCGACCATCCCCACCACGATGGCTGTCAGCATGATCTTAACCACAGTGAAGTCTCTGAGAAGAAGCTGGTCAAGTATGACGTTGTAGTCGGCCACGCCGCCCTTCTGCAGAAGAAAGCCAAACACGATACCGGTCACAAAGCCCAGGAGGAGCTGCGAGGACTGGTTTTCATGTAGTTTTTTCAACATTGTATTCCCCTTACGCCGCTCCGATAACGCTGAACAGAAACATGGCACTGGCGATGCCACCGACAAAAAAGCACACGACGGCGATCCAGCTGGTGGCAACGAGCTGGAGGGTGCCGCTGATACCGTGGCCGCTGGTGCAGCCGCCGGCCCAACGGGAGCCGATGCCCATAAGGATGCCACCGACGAACGCGACCACCAGGCGCACCGATACACCGTCTCCAAACGCGTGAGCCCAGTTGGAGGGCACCCAGCCGAAGGGGAAGGTCCCGGCGAGCGCGGTTGAGATCAGCCCGCCGACAGCCGCACCGAAGACGAGCATCCACTGCCACTCCACCTCCGGCGTGTATTTCTGCCAGTATTCTTTATTGAGGATGCTTTTGCCGCGCAACAGCTTCTCTATCATCCCCGCGGTGCGGGCGTAGGAGGTGGAGGCGCCCAGGGGACTGTCAGAGAGGAGAAAAGTCAGCCAGCTCAACACCCCGATAGCGGCGCCGACGACATACGGCGACCACCGCTCCATCATCAACCATTCCATACCATATCAACCTCTGAGATTATTCACTCGTACTGCTCGAAACTCACGGCCCATTCCTGCGGATCTCCATCGAACTGCAGTTGGATGCGGATGATGAGGCTGTCAGTCGGTCCGTCTTTGGCGATCCACAGGCCCTGGGGGTTGGTGACGGCGAGGCCGGCCGGGGCGTTCACAAATACGTTGCCCGTTTCACCCCCGGGGCGCATGGCGGTGCCTGACAGGGTCATTGTCTCGGGATCCCACACGACATCATTGAGCTCCACGCCGCCCTGGGTGATGTGCATATCCGTGCTGATGACCGCAGGAGTGTCTTCGGCGTCGCTGATTCGCAGCAGTCTGACCGAGTGAGGCGGCACCTCGACTGTAATCCTGCCGGTATGCACGCCGAGGAAGCGTTCGTTCCAAAAGTCCCACACGCGATACGGCGCATCTTCGGCAAGGCCGATATCGCCCGCTGCCACGGTGGGAGCGATAGTCTCATCATCGTAGTTGATGACGGCGAGAAGCTCCCACTCGTCCCACCCGGCGTCAACGTGAAGATGAAAGATTTTCGGGTAATCTGGCTCCGGTGTATCAAAGAGGTCCACCGGGTGCGCGATTTCCTGCGTGCGCGGGAAAACCTTCTTAATGAGGCTGAGACGTTCCTCGGAAATCCGATCAACATCGTCGCCCAGCATTACAGGACCGCCGCAGATGCCGAAGAGTGTGGTCGTAACCTGCGCCTCACACAGCGGTATCGGCTTGTCAACGGTCATGACGTTGCACGAATCGTTGACAAAAAGCTTCCGGTGGGAGAAAAACGAGGCGGCCAGGTTGTCGGACGCCCGTTTATGCGATGTCCAGAATTCCGGATCGTTGATCACGTAGGTGGCCGGGTAGAAATGCGACTCGCGATTTATGGCCCGCCCTTCGCCGTAATCGTTGCCCATTCGCGAGGAGGTGATGAAAGGGCAGCAGGCGAAAGTCGGTCCGCTGCTGGAGAGAGTGTACGTCTCGGAGCCCGCGGTTTCGGTGGCGATTTGCAGCCCCCGGCGCATGACTGGAAGACCGGGAACGATGGAGGTGTCGTGATATCCGTCATAGGTATCGCCATCGGCCGTGGCGTGGAGGAAGTCCAGCATATAGTAGCGCACTCCCCAGTCATGATAGGTGCTGAAAACATCACGCAGGAACCGCTCGCCGTCGGGGTGGGTGGGGTCGAGGGCATAAACGCAGGGCCGCTCATCTTCCGGCAGGCGCCCCGCGTCACCGTATCTCCAGCTCGGTAGCGCCACGGTGAGCTCGTCATCGGTTTTCAGCAGGGCGTCGTGCAGGCGGTCAACGATGTCGTCGAGCGAGCCGGTGACATAAAACAGGCCGCACCACAGGCCCAGCCTGAAATCGAGCCGATCAAGCTCATCCACCAGCCAGCGGTGCCCGTGCGGGAAGCACTCCTCGTTCCATTCCAGCCAGTTGCCGGGCAGTCCGCCGCCGATATTGCCAATGCTCACCCAGATATATTCGATGTCGAAGCCGCCAAGGCGCCTGCGGATGGCCTCAGCATTCCTGATGACGATGTCTTCATAGGTCTCGATATTGAAGGCGTCCACCCACGCCCAGCCGAGCCATCCGCCGGGCGTTTTGGGCCAGATGTCGGGGGCGTAGTGTTCCTGCACCCGGTCCGCCCAGTGGTGAAGGCTGGCGTAGGGGTCCTGGCGGGCCTCGATGACCAGGTGCTCGGTACGGGTCTTTTCACCGGGCTGCAGTTCCCATCCTCCGAAATCGCAGATACACGCCAGCTCCCGGCACTCGCCGGTTTCATCACAATTGATGACGTGTTTTGGCGGGACGGTGTCGAAGGAGGTGAACCCACAGTGCAGCGCACGCCCGGTCACATTATTAACGATGTGCAACAGGTGCGCCGATTCCCGGGGCGCCTGAGCATCCTGCAGGCGATACACGCGGGACGGACTGGTCCTGCCGGATGATTGCAGAAAGACCGCCTCCGCAGGAAGACGTGCCTCGCCGACGCGCGAACCGACGAATAGCGGGCAGCACCAGTCAAGCGACGCCGGGCTGTCTCCGGTATTGAGAAGCTGTGAGGCGATTTCGAACGTGGCACCATCTGCGCTTAACGAAAAGGCAAGTTTCCAGTGAAGGCGGTGGTCGGTGAAAATCGCCGTCAGCTTCAGCGCGTTTCCGGCCTCAAGGCGGCCGTCGGTCTCCACATCATCGGCGTCGTCAAGCGTCCACAGCTCACCATCCACTTCCAGCGCTGACGTGAAAATGATTTCGTAGGTCTCATCCGCCGAAACAAGGTGAAAGCGCTGCGTGTCGGGGAGGTATTTCACGATGCTGAATGCATCGTTTGGTGACTGCATGACACTGGCTCCTTTTCAACCGTCAAACATGATGGGGGATTCAGTGCATACGCCTGTTGGATTATCGGATGTTGCGTGACAGCCGTCACGAACAGCGGCATGCCATAGATATCGTGTCTACGAACAGCGGCTGAAGAAACTCTTCGCTGTAAAGAGTCTTCCACACACAGGATTTGAAACCTGCCTCACGTGGGCTCCGTATCAAAGATTAATGGTTGGTTGATTGTGGGGGATAAAAAAGGGAGCTGCCCT
>JBKHJK010000444.1:0-3361 GCA_046538215.1 Armatimonadota bacterium | reverse complement strand
AAGGCTCTCCGAACCACGGACGGCACGAGGGGCATAGTCCCTTCACGCTAAACACGTACCAACGGTGCCGGCCTTTTCTTTTTGGTGGTTTTTGGAGCAAGCGACCTGTATCCGGCGGTCGCTTTGCACTCACAGTCCGGGTGCAGTTAGAACCACACGGGATACTTGTTGAAGCCCTCGCCACCGAAGCTGGCGATGAGCGCCCACACCGTCCCAGCGGCAAAATAATGGCCGATGGCTATTCCGATAAACAGCGGTATCAGCCTCCGGTACAACCGCATGCCACCGACGTGGAGGGATACAGATTTGATCAGCACGATGAGCAGCAGGGGGCCCCATGAGTTCTCTCCCGCCCCGGTAAGACTCATCACCACCCCCAGTGGATGGAAGGGGAATCGCAGGAAGCCGCGACGTATCAGGGCAACGATGGCGACCATCGAGAATCCCGCCACGGCCGCCCACGCTCTGGTCGGATTCGGTGGCGCAGGGTTATCAACCCACGTTGCCACCGTTTCATACGCCTGTCGCATCAGTGTGACACGCTGGCCGCCAGAGGTAGTTCCGCCCTCCAGCACGTTTGCACCAAACTGGTAAAACGCACCCAGGTGCATCCACCACGCAGCAATAGACCCGAGCACAACCGCTGCAACCATCAGCAGCGTCATATGCTTGCGGGTGATTTTTGCTTCGGTGCCGATCTTGAAGGAATCGGCAATAAATGCCATCAGTCCGGGGGTATAGCCACGGGCCATGAAATAGGTCGTGTTCATCAGTGCCATACTGCGCATGTCGGACATGCGCACCAGTCTTTTGACCCCCAGGAAGTTTACGAGCAGATCGCGTTCCTGTTCCAACGGACGGGCCCAGTTGCTGGGATATCCGGCCGCCGCCCGCATCCTGGTGACGGTCAGGGCAAACAGAATCATCAGGCCATAAAACAGCAGAATGATAATCGCGCTCATGCCCGCAATGTACCAGATGGCAAACACAGCCGCGGCACACACCAGCGTCGCTATAGGAAGCAGCCGTGACCCTTCATTGGCGCCCCAGATACGGCTGAAGACTGCTGCAATGCGGGCGCGCGCCGAGTATATCAGGATGATTGCCAGGCACAGGAAAGCACCTGATGCAATCTCGTCACGGAACGGCCAGCCGGGCAGGTTGATCCCGGCCGCCGCACCGCCGACACCGAGCGCCTTGTAGAAGCCGAAATAGAATACAACGGTCGTCAGCGCCAGCTCCGTGGGCATCAGATAGCCGATACCCAGCACCGCGGGGTTGTAATCGAAATGCAACGGCTGGATCGCGTTCCACGGTGCTTCCTGAAACAGTGGGCCAAGATCGGTCTTCAGGCCGAGCGCCACAACCGCCGGGTTGAATGCGTTTAAGATGTTGAGAAGCTGGTGAACGCACACCAGCCCGAACCCCAGCCAGAAGAGGCTATCCTTCCATATATTCTTGGTATCCTCACGGTATCCCGCCAGCATCAGAGGGACTTCGGCGACCGGATAGACCAGGTGCTCGCCGTCCTCCCACACCGGCTGCAGAATGAGAACGATGCAGATGAACAGGCCGAAAAGCGCGGTGAAGAAAAGGAGCCAGATGGACAGTGGTCCAAGCCAGGCATCCCACGGCACAGCCCCGGTCGGAGCGCCCTCGAAGTAGTGCTGAATCACCTCCTGGCCCTGTGGAACCAGCCAGTCGGGGACGAGATCCTGCACCGCGGTGAGGTTGTTTTCTGGAGTCGCGAAGTAAAACAGCGTTGTCAGGGCAGGCAGGAAGAAGCGCATCGCCGCTCCGGAGGTCAGGGCAACTGAGAGTGTTAAAAAGCAATAAACCGCCAGGATGAACTTCCGGTCAACACCGAGCTTCCTGAGTAAGGGAAGGGCCACCAACATTAGCAGCAGAGCCAGCAATGCCGGCACCGGCGGGACCGCCATCGCCACCTGGGCTGCGAGCGTAATCAACGCCCCCTGCTTCACCCAGAGGTTTGCCAGGATCAGCAGTGCAACACCGATGATGAGAATGGCAACAAGCTGTGTCTTCGTCAGGTTATTTGTCAAAAGTACCGCCCCACATCATTTGAAATCAATGTGCGTCCTGCCGTTTCAGTCTTTGTGCTCTTGCAGCCCCAGTCGGTCAAATTGCTCGGTCGGCGTGTCATTGTCTTTCATCAGCCGGACCAGATGATCCGTCATCACGGCCTCAACCTCCGGGTCATCAATCGGTTCGGTCTGGCCCGGGTCCGTTTCGGTGTCGTACAGGAGGGTGCCGAACTCATGGAGGTTCTTGCTGCGGCGCCCCGGAGTCTTCATGGTCTTTAAGTCTTTGGTGAAGGAGAACGGTTCGGCCAGCTCGACCTCCGAAAGCTCCTCGTGGCCGAAGAAGCCCCGCATGTGCGTGGGCATCAGCGTATAGTTGTATAGCGGCTCATTTTGCGGGTTGTTGGTGCCGCGCATGTATGTGTAGCGCCCGTCGGTGACATTGACCTGCCCTCCGTGAATCCCGTACAGCCCGGCGTCCCTGATTTTCGTATCATCAGCCACAGTGTCACGCAGGGGAACGCCCTGCATATCTTCCGTCCGGTCAATATCGAAATATTCCAGCACCGTGGGGGCAAGGTCAATCGTCTGCACCAGAGACTCGCGAGTTTCACCACTGGCTCCCACGCGGGGATCCCACACGAACAGCGGGATGTGGGCGACCTCGTTCCAGAACGGCATGTAGCATTTGGCCCACCAGTCGTGCTCCCCCAGCAAAAAACCGTGATCGGTGTTGACGATCAGCATCGTGTCCTCCCACATCTCATTTTCGTCCATGAAATCCAGGACGCGCCCGAGATGATGGTCGCACATGCTGATCAATGCGGCGTATTCCATCCGGCAGTGCTCGACCATTTTCGGAGGCTCGGTCACCTCTTTATAGCCGGGCCAGTCGAACAGCGGGCCGTCGTATTCGTGGGGGTAAAGCTCCTTGTAATGCTGCTGGGTGAAAAAGGGCTCATGCGGGTCGAATGTTTCTATGTGCAAAAACCAGTCATCTTCATCGCGATTCGTTTCGAGAAACTCCAGGCCCATATCGAAGGTCTTCGCCTGGGGCTGGTCTTCCTCCCGCTGCATGTACTTGCGGTTGACCTGGTCCTGCTTGAAGAAATCCGACAGCCAGCGGTTGTCGTCATACTGCTCGGGAAATTCTTTGACCGTCAGGTCGGCCTTCCACGGCTCGCCCTCCTGGCCGCGGGAGATTTCCCAGGTTTTGTACTGGGTGTGGTACGTGCAGCCGCCGTCCTCCCAGTAGTGATAGTGATCGCTGACCAGGTGGCTGTGGATACCGTTTTCCTTCAGCATCCGGGGCATGGAGT
>JBKHJK010000443.1:0-3361 GCA_046538215.1 Armatimonadota bacterium | reverse complement strand
GAGCTACACCATGTCATTGCGCTGTGCCGTTGCGGGGCTGAATCGCGGAGCGCGTTTTGTCCGGCTGCTGCAGAAAAACCCCTCGTGCGAGGTAGTCGCCGTATGCGATCCGCGCGAGGAGAAGCTCGCCGAACACTCAGAGGTCCGGGGCTTCCAGGATTTCGATCGTATGCTCACGGAGATCGCGCCCGACCTCGTCGCGATCATTACGCCCGGGCCGCTCCACGCGCCACAGTCCCTCGCGGCGATGCAGACGGGCGCGCACGTGCTGGTGGAGACGCCGAATGTGTACTCCGTTGACCAGGCGCGACAGATAGTCGAGCTTGCAAGGGAGCGCGACCTGCGCTACATGCTCGCCGAGGATTACATCTACATGGGCTGGTGTGGTCGGCTGGCCGAGTTTGTTGCGGAAGGGGCGCTGGGCGAGATCATCGGAGGGATGGCCGAGTACACCCATGACTGTCGCCCCGTTCGTCCGCTGTCGGCAGCCGAAGAGCAGCACACGCAGTCATGGCGTTTCACGGACCTGCCTCCACTCGCCTACTCATCACACACCCTCGGCCCGCTGCTGTACCTTATGGGCGACCGCTGCACAACGGCGACGGGCCTTGTCGGTGGCCGGGAGGATGTTGCGGGGGTTGATGTCTTCCCGCTGCAGACAGCGGTGCTGGAGACGAAGGGCGGCCGAACCATCAACCTCACCAATGGCTTCATGCTCAGTCACCCCTTCATATGGCTGGCCGCGCTGTATGGCACCGAGGGCTCCGTCCGCGTGATTAACACCGACTATCGCGATCCGGAGGCGCTGCAGGTGCTCATTTCCACCGACGAGGATACGGGCTGGCGTGACTGGCCTATGCCCTGGCATGAGCGCGAGGACGGCCGCGATCATCTGCAGGTGATGGTGGACGAGTTCGTGGATAGCGTCATTAACGGCACGGCCGCGCCCTTCGACGAGGCCCGGTCAATGGACTTCTGCCTCCCCGGTGTGCTCGCGCATGAATCTGCGAAGCAGGGCGGCGCCAGGATGGAAATACCGTTATTATGATCCCTGCATCCATGTATTGCTACGTGCAGGTCTGTGAAATAAGCACGGGGAGAATCCCGGATAGAAGCGGGGGGCACCGACTGTAATGAAGCAGCGTATATTCCCCGAACCTGAGCATACCAGCGTGCACGCGGTCGAAGCCGCAGCAGGGTTCATCTGGGCAGGGTGCAGCCGCAGTCCCAGTCTGCTGCTGAAGATCAGCCCGGACCTGCAGACGATAGAACCGATCACCTTCGGTCCCGAGGGCGGCCTGCATGACCTTGCCTTCGATGATCGGCATCTGTGGGTGGCGCACTGTTCAGGCCATCTCAGCCGTGTTGACCCGATCACCGGCGATTTCGAGACGCATCGCATCGGGGTGTCGAGCGACCACAATACTTTCTCTACTGTCTCACCTTTGATGGTGAGTGTCTCGGGCGCGGGAAAATCTTCCGTATTCCGGCCGCAAAAATCATGCCCGAGATAGACCTCGCTGCCGGGCACATTGGCGTATTGCCGATGACCGCGTACTCTATTCTCTCGGCCAGTCCAGTTTCCATGGGTCGCGGCGGCGGAAGGGCTGGTCGAAAGTGTTCTCCAGCTTTCCCTGCTGCTCGAGATGGATCATGCAGGCGCGGATGCAGCCCTTCGCCCCCTCCAATGCACGACCATAGTCATAGGTCGGCCCGATTTTGTACCGCTGCCCCTGGCTGACCGGCTGCTGGAAGCCCTCCTCGTCCTCCTCGGAAACCATGAACGGATTGTATTCGGGCGAGCCGCCACAAAAGTACCGGCTGCAGATATCGTAGTCAATATTCGCCCACTGCACGGTCCGGCCTGCGATGGTGATCTCCACACTGTCATCCGGATCGGTGGGGATGGCCCCGCCCGTGCATTCTTTCGCACACTCCATACACCTGTCACACAGCTTCGGCCCCTCATAGATCGGGTCTGGCTCCAGGGGCGCGTCGGTGAGGATCAGTGCCACGCGCTGGCGGGGGCCGAATGTGGGCGTCAGCAGCATCTTCGACCACCCGATCTCTCCCAGCCCTGCCATAAAGGCGGCCAGGCGGAGGTGTGGGAACACATCCGGAGCAGGCTTTTCGGGCGAGACCGGCAGACTCCATTTCGGGTTGTGTTTGCCCGTGCGCTCTGGATTCTGGCCGCTGGAATCGGAATTGCTCCACGGGAAATTGTTGGCGATTGGCACCGCCTCATAGCCTGCATCCTCGATCATGGCGGTGACGGGCCACAGGACCATTGGCTGCAGGACATGATTGATGGCCGCATACCCCATGGAAGCGTAGGAGATGTAGAAGGTTCCCTCCTCGATGCCGCGGAGCGACCCACGCGGGATTCGGAAACCCATGGCGATCATGGACTTTGCGTCGGGCGCAATGTAGCGGGCGTCACATTGTTTTGGAGCGCCCTCCCAGCGATCCATCGGGGCGATGCCAACCAGGTCGGCACCACATTTAAGGGCGTATTCCTTCACATCTTCGGCCTTCAGCATACTTCTGCCTCCTGATAATTCGGGGCGTTGGCGGGGATGTTGAAAGATTTCCGGCTCAATGCCCCAAACCCTTCCAACCCGCGTAATTCATGAGCACAAATAAAGAAAAAGGGCAGCCCGATCTTACAGGTGGCGTCGGTTTGCACTCGCGACGACGCCGGCTGCCATGCCAGGTCCGGACTGCCCGGTGGTAGCCGACCGGCCGCCGGCTCAAACGCCAGATTGGCGACATCGTTATTTATCGGGACAGACACTATCCGCGAGGTCGGTCCCCCAGGCCCTCTGAGCCCAATGTGTGGGAATTCTCACCGGCTTCAGGCTTTGCAACCACGCCCCTTGCAATCATCCGCCTCTGATTTTGTCCACAATATACCGGTACAGACCAATCGGTGCGGTTGGAAGAAAAAGTGTTGAGGGCGAGGGGGCATCTCGAACAATACCGCTCAAACCTGCGTTAGCATGAAGGGAAAACCGCCAGTACTGGCCCCAGTGGCTCACTCTTCTCAGGAAAGGCACCGAAACATCTTTTTCTCTCTCCAGCAACTCCTGTATTTGAAGGCGATACCCCCGGGGCGATGCCGTCATGGTGTCGAGCCAACTATTGGTGATGCCTCCGGACCGATAGTGCTTGATGACTACGATCTCATTGACGAACCGGAACAGGTATTTCTTGCCGATCCTATTCCAGACAACACTTGGAGGAACGTGCTTTTCATCTTCGAATCGAGGATAGAGAAATTGACGTCTCAGGTCAGTTCTTACAAACCACTTCTTATCCCCTTTTACACCGAACCGATAGTAGATTTCCACCGGTTCGGAAT
>JBKHJK010000442.1:0-3362 GCA_046538215.1 Armatimonadota bacterium | reverse complement strand
GGTCGGGATTGTGCATGCCCGGAAGCGGCTGCTGGATCGTCGCCTCCCATTTCAGCCATTTCGCGTGGCCGTCGGCGAAGCCGTAGTTGCAGCCATCGTTGTGCCGGTCCTTTGCCAGATGCTCGGTGAACCAGTTGTGACCGTCACCGGCTGTGTAGGCACTCAGGTTTCCCCATTCCTGCGATGAGCTGTTGGGCCAGGGATGGTAGCCGTCCCACGGCGCGCCCTCGGCCCTTTCGCCGATCATAATCTGCTCGGCCGGCCGCTCAAAGGAAGCCAGCGGCTCACCGTGGGCGAACAGGCCGTTCATCACGTAATCGGTGTTCGGATTCGTCTCATCGCTGGTGGACGGGCACTGGAAGACCTGGTCGTTTTTCACATACGGCATCAACGGGTCGTACCAGCGATAGGTGCCGGTGACGGTGCAGAACTTCTCGTCATAGTCGTCCGTATACATTCGCATGGCCAGAGAGATTTGCTTAACGTTCGAAAGACACGAGGTCTGCCGCGCCTTTTCCCGCGCTCGGGCGAATACCGGAAAGAGTATGGCGGCCAAAATTGCAATGATGGCTATGACCACCAGAAGCTCGATAAGGGTAAAAGCAGCATTGCGGCTGCGGTATGCAGCAGTCATTGGAGACTCCTCCTGTGAGTATATTGTTATTGGTCCAGCACGTGTCACTTATAGGACACGTCACACAGGGGGAGCGCGGGGACGAGACGGCGTGGATATGTGGCGTCTGGCAGGCGCCGGATGCAGTGAGTTTATCGTTCTCAGGGGCCGCAGCGCGAAACAAAGCGCAACGATGGCCGTGAGAAGGACTGCTCCCGACAGCACCACCTGATAGAGGGCGCAGCGGCTCGCGTCGTGTGCGGATGGATACACCACGTGGATATGCGGAAAGAGCATCGCAAGCACGACGGCGCACACAAAAAGCCCCTGCAGGACCACCATGAAGGTCCGCAGACTTCGTGGCCGAGGTACATGCAGTCTTACACCCATTGTGCCCGCCGCGTTGTTATACATCCTGTCTGAATCAACGCGCGGGAGACGCTGGAGTTCCCCGCCGGCCGGCAAAATGTCGGATTATCGAAGATTGTTGCAGGTACGGGTGGCACAGATGTACAAGGGGAATATGCTGAGCATCTACAGACAGACAAAAAGAGGGGCACGAGATGAAACCGAGTTCTGATCTCAATCGGCTCCAGGAGTTTCTTGACGATCATCTTCAGACCGACATCATTCCGTGGTGGCTCGAGCATGCCATTGACCGGGAAAACGGTGGCATCTGCTCTTTCATCGAGGATGATGGGACCATCGTTAGCACCGATAAATACATGTGGTCACAGCTCCGGGGCCTGTACACCTTCTCGAAGCTGTATAACGAGATAGAACCGCGCGATGAATGGCTGGATGTCGCCAGGAACGTTTACGAATTCGTATCCACCGTTGACCGCGATGACGGAGACTGGCCGTACTGGGTGAATAAGGATGGCGAGATCGTCGAGGGAGCCACGTCCATTTACAGCGACGGCTTCGCCATCATGGGGATGACCGAATACGCGCGCGCCACCGGTGAAGAGGCGCCGATTGACATCGCTCTGGAAACGTACGAAAAGACCCGCAAAAGGCTTGAGGACCCCGCGTCGTACGAAACCGCTCCCTACAAGGTACCCCGGGGCGGCAAGGCCCACGGTGTTTCGATGATCTTCTCCAACGTCTTCCACCAGCTCGGGAGCTTCCTGGATGACGATGATATTCTGGACGCGGGATACGAGCACACTCTGCAGGTGATGGACGAGTTCCGGCGCCCCGACCAGCAGTGTCTGCTGGAATACATAGGCGAAGACGGATCCCTGCTGGATGTTCCCGAAGGGCGGGCGGTGTGTCCGGGCCATGCCATCGAATCAATGTGGTTTCAGATGCACGTGTTTGAGGACCGCGGGGAAGCGGATCGCATTGATCAGTGCATCGAATGTGTCCGCTGGCACGTGGATATGGCCTGGGATCCACTGTACGGTGGTCTGCGACTGGCGAGGGACTGCCAGACCGGAGACAATCCCGCATGGGCGTTCCCGGATTCAAAATGGTGGTGGGTGCACACCGAGACGATGTATGCGCTGCTTTTGGGGTACGAGCATTCCACGCAGGACTGGTGCCTGGACTGGTACGACAGGGTGCATGAGTGGACCTTCAGCCACTATCCCCACCCTGACTATGGAGAGTGGAGAATGCGGCTGCAGCGTGACGGCAGCCCGGAGCAAAACCTTCTCAGCCTGATTCCGATGCCGGTGAAAGACCCGTTTCATACACCGCGGGCGCTTACATACTGCATCCAGTGCCTGGAGCGCATCAACAGCGGCTAACCACCGAGAGCGTCCTGCACGCGCTTGAGGCCGGCTCGCATGGAGCCGTTGTCGGAATAGCAGGTCACGAGCTTGAATCCCTGCTCGGCGCGCCGCAGTGCATCCTCCGGATCGCCGCACGGAAAGCCCGGTACAACTCCAGCATTCTGCGCGGCCTTCAGCACCTGCACGATGGCTGCCTCATGCTCTGGAGAGCCGTATTCGGTCTCCATGGAGGCACACAGATCGCTGGGGCCCAAAAAGAGGCAGTCAATTCCCTTGACCGCCGCGATGTCCTCGAGATTATCCAGCGCTTCAACAGTTTCGATCATCACCGCCAGCAGAATCTCTTCGGTGGAGGCCTCGAAATAATCATCTCCCAGCAGCGCAAGCCTGGCGCCACCACGGCTCCGGCCGCCCAGCGGTGGATAATAGGCCGCCTCCACGGCTCGCTCGGCCTCTTCAGCAGAATTGACCATCGGCACGATGACACCCAGCGCCCCGGCGTCAAGCACTCTGCCGATCCGGTAAAACTCATTCGAACCACTGCGTACGATCGGTGTGGCTTCCGTCGCGCTGATGACCTGCAGGGCGCTGAGGAGCTGTTCGTCACTCCAGTACCCGTGCTGGGCATCCATCCATATCCAGTCGAAGCCGCCCTGTGCCGCTTGCTCGGCTATGACCGGCGATCCGAGAACCAGAGTGAAGCCGAACGCTGTCTTTCCGTTGCGTATCCTGTGCAGTGTCTCGTTGCGCTTCATAGTTTCCCTCCCTGTAATCACTGTCTGCAAACCCTTCGACACTCGGCCCCGCAGACCTTCGCTCTTTGCCAAAAGCAGGTAAAATGCCCCGCCGGTGCGAAATGTTTTTCGACTGCCGCACAAGACCGTCGGTGTGGAAGATGGGGATTGGAAATGGATTTTGACACGCAATACATGCAGCAGCGCGTGTATCGAGTCCTTGACGAGGTCGGGATGGAGATTCAGAATGATGAACTGGCCGCGGCAATGGTTGCC
>JBKHJK010000441.1:0-3366 GCA_046538215.1 Armatimonadota bacterium | reverse complement strand
CAGCAATACTGCCACACGGGGAAGCGATAACCATGGCACAATTCAACCTCTGGGCCACAGGATGCGCCCACGTGCACACCGACATTCAGCATGGCCGCGAAAGCCTCATTGACGCCATCAGCCACAGCGAACGGGGCGGAGAGCTCGGCGGCCCGCCGTTTGATTGGGATATCATGCTGCATCTGGGCGATATCATGGGCGAGCAGGGCACGCCACAGGACGAGCACGCCGAAGAGGTCTTCCGGCAGTACAACTCCGGCGAGCTGCACGATCGCCACCAGATCTACAGCCTCCTGGGCAATCACGACGCCTCCGGACCCGATGAGCCCACTCAGTGGTGGTTCAAAAAATACATAGACCCAACCGGCGACAATCCCGAGACCTCCGGCGTGTACAATGACCGCCGCCCGTATCCCGTCGAGGGCACCTGGGAGCGCTACACCATCTCCATCGGGAACATGCTCATCATCATGATGGCCGATCGCAACGATGGCGGCCCTCCGGCGGGGCGCTGGAACCTCGGGGGATATCCGGCGGGGAAGGTCACGCGGGAAACCTTCGAATGGTGGAAGGACACCGTGGAGGCAAACTCCGACAAAGTCCTGGTCTCCTGCCATCACCACATGCTCAAAAACACCACCGTCGCCTCGGGCGAATGGGAGGGCATTGACGGCGGCTATCACGGGCGCTTCGACCACGAGGTCAAGCCCGACCGCCCCGAAGGCCGTCCGGTCGGCGCCTCATACCTGTATTTCGTGGGTGATGAGGAAGACAGCCCGGCCTTTACCGATTACATGGAACAAAATCCCGGCTGCATTGACCTGTGGCTCGGCGGACACACCCACACACACCCCGACGACACCTATGGCGGAAAATCACACATCGAGCGGAAATGGGACATCACCTTCGCCAACTGCTGCGCGCTGTCCAAATACCACGGGGCCAAAAACGTCCCGCTCTCACGCCTGCTCACCTTCGACGACGGCTCCGATTCCGTCCGCATCCGCTGCTACATGCACACTGACGAATACGCCCCCCAGGGATGGTATGACAAAGTCGAACAGAATGTCCCCCTGCACAAACCGTTTGCATCAGAGGCCTGAAAACCAGCCACATCACCCCTTGCCTGACAACCCGCTGTGATAAAAAAAGGGCTGAGGATCCCCGGCGGTAGCTATTTCGGGTCGTCGGAGCGCTGTGGCTGTTTCCCCTTCTCTGCCAGCGATGGAGAGGGGGACAGGGGGTGAGGCGTCGTTGCTGTCCCCTGCAGACGAACAGCTTCTCCGCACTATTTGACGAATGCAGAGAACCTCAAACCCGTGCTCTGCTTACCCCTGTCTGCTTTCATCCTAATGAGTTTACCTGCGCTCAGACTCTCCCGGTGTCAGCCGTTGCAGCTTCATCCTTCCGCTTCATTCCGTCATTCTCGGTCTGCTCGGGCGACGCCTCATGCAGCGTGATTTCCACAGCCATATCCAGCGCCATGGCGAACTCAATGATGGATTTCAGGGTGGTGTTGCCGGGCGTATTGAGAAACCTGCTCACATACTGGCGGGACACGCCGAGGCGATCGGCGAGTTCCGTCTGTGAAATGTCTCGGTCTTTCATGCTTTTGCATATCTTTTCAGTAACTTCAAGCAGTATCTCATACAACACAATCTCCGGGTCATCATCATATTCCGTGAAAGCCTGTTCAAACCATACATGCTCTTCCTGCATGGTGTCGCCCCCTTTTATATCGTTATATGCGGCGAAAATCTAATCTCCCATCGCGTCTATATAACTCTGACGCAAGCGTTTCGCTCGTTGAATATCATTTTCTATTGGTGGTCCGGTGTTTTTCAAAAAGCCATGGGTCAGGATCACACGTCGCCGCTGAAGCGGATCGTAAAAGAACATGATGCGAAGACGCCCCGCCTTTAACTCAAACAGTTCGTTCTCTCCCTGGATCGACCGGGAACTTTTAATATTATAAATAGATCCTTGATCACCAAAATATCTAATCAATTTCCGCATTTTAGCTGCTTCCCGTTCATCATCGAGATTGGTAAGAAAGTTTTTGACATAGGACGACCCGTCAGGCCTTACAATTGCCCAAATCTCGAATTCCTTGCCATAATACAATGGACGGAGCACAGGAACCAGCCTTTCAATCAATGCCGCAGAACAATGTTAACATATAAGTTGACACCAGCGCAAGAGAGTCGGAAAGATCACGCGCAAATATATATTGCCCAAAATGATAACGACTCCCTCCTGGCCGGATTTATTCCATCCCCACCGTACTCTCCAGCTCCCATGTTTCCCCATCATCGGCGCTCACATATATATGAATATCCGGCTCTTTGGGGATCGCCACCACGATCCGCGAGCCCTGGGTGCTCATCTTCACAATCGCCCCGGCCGCGTCGTCGGAGGGCCCAATTTCCTTCTGCTGGCTGCCGTCTGAAAACTCAAGCCAGCTCTGCCCGTGATCCGCGCTTTTCTTGATATACTGGCTGCCGCCGCTGTATCCCAGCAGGTACCACAGCCCGTTATGCTCCGCAATCCTCGGATGCGTCAATGCGCTCATTCCATCATCCTCCCGGAAACGTCTGTTCCCCAATTGACCCGGCCTTACAAAACAAATACCATCGCGCTGTTCCCCCTCTCCATGGAGTTTGGCGGCGTTGAGCCAAACTCCCTCGAGCTGGCGTCGTCTGCCAACTCCAGCGTGCAGAGGGAGTCAGGGGCTGAGGCGTCGTTGCTGTCTTTTGCAGACGAAAAGCTCCTGCGTAATGTCGGGCACATCCAGAGGAGGCGAAACAGGTGGAATGCCAGCCCGTGTCATCGTCCCCGCTGGACACGCATCTCGCGCCGCCGGATCTGCGCCATCATCGCCAGCTCTTCCTCCATCCGCGCCCTTTGCAGATCCTGCGAGTGGCCGGCGATGCCCCTGACATTCGTATCCGGCTTGCTCAGATCCGCTACAGAGCGCGGTGCGGAGGAGGGGCGCGCCGTGTTCACCGCAGTCCCGTCATTCGAACCGGCTTGCGCGTCAGACCGCACCGACATTTCAGGCAGATGATGCGCCGGAGGCCTCTCACGCCGCCGCATAGTGACAGCCGAAGCATCCCGCTGCTGTGCCCGACGCAATCCGGGCACATCCCCGGCCATATCTCCGTGCTTGGGCCGCAGTCTCGCCGCATCGGGGGACGAACGGGTTCGGTCCGGCCGCCGCTTGTGCGCCGGTGGCTTCTTTGCCTCAGAGCGCGTCGCCGCGCCGCTGATACGCACAGCCTCACCATCCACAACCTCCAGATCCCCAATCTCCAGCGACCCTCCGGCGAACTGCTGCAGCCGGGTCAATTCCGGCCTATCCAGCAC
>JBKHJK010000440.1:0-3368 GCA_046538215.1 Armatimonadota bacterium | reverse complement strand
CATCTACACCACGAAGCCGGTCATCACCGAACGATGGCTCGCCTTCGTCAATGCCGTCGGCAGGAAGCTGCAGCAGGCACATCCGGACAAAAAGATATATACATTGGCGTATCACCAGACCGTCCGGCCGCCCGACCCCGGGGTCATCACGCCAGAGCCAAATGTGATGATGCAGCTTGTCAACTCGCGCCCCAATTACGTGTGTTTCGTCCACCGCTTTGAAAAGAATGGATGCACGCACCACGCGAGGTTCCGCGACGTCCTCGACAAATGGGTGAACATGACGCCTGCCGGAGTGACGATCTATGAGTATGTCCAGCATTCCACCTTTGCCTTCATGCCTTTCGCCGCTCCGCACAAGTTTGCGGCCGATATCAGCTATCTTGCCAATGCGGGTGTCGTGGGCTATGAAGCCCAGAGCAGTGCGCGCATGTGGGGCGTGTACGGTATCACGCATTACGCGGTCGCAAGGAGTCTCTGGAACCCTCATCTTGACCCTGAAACGCTGGTGAAGGACTACTGCGATCACGCCTTCAAGCACGCTTCGGAGCCGATGCAGAAGTTTTATGCCACTCTGGAACAGGGCCTCGAGGAAGCCGAGTGTATCACCCGGGGCATCTGGACATATATGACGCCGGAGGTCATGAGCGAGGCGCGAAAGTATCTGGACTCAGCACACCAGGCGGCTGACAGGGAGATCGTCAAAGACCGTCTCGCGACTATCGAGGTCAGCTTCACCCTCGGTGAACGCGGGAGTGGCGCGTGGTGGAAGGCTCAGAAAGCGCACGAGGATGGTGACGTAGAGGCACTACAGGAGGCCGTCAGCGAGGGCGAAGAGCTGATGGACTGGGTTCGCCGACAACAGCAGAATCCGGAGTTGAAATACCACGTGGGAATCGGAAAGCTACAGGTGCAGGTACGGATGTGGCAGCGGTGGCTTCAGGAGCTGAACGAGTAGCCCCGGCCGGTCGCCGCGATCTGCAGCAGACAACGAGTACGCAATGGGAGGAAGCCCGGTGGATCAGCTGGATACGCTCAGGGAGATGATTACACGTCAGCACCACGATGCGTCAATGGAGATGGCTGAAGGGTCTGAATGGATTGACGGCCTTCCGCTGGGGAACGGTGATATGGGGGTCATGGTCTGGGGTGACGGCGCTCCTTTGAACCTGACGCTCGACAAATCGGATCTGTGGGACACCCGCATGGAGTGGCCGGAGGAGGCAGATTTCAACTACCAGACCATGCGCGAATGCGCGGAACAGGGCGACTGGGAGCGCTTCCAGTGGCTGTTTGAGGACAGTATTCGTGCCACCAATCCGCTGGGGCCAACAAAGATCTACTTCGGGCGGCTGGAAATTCATATTGGAGACGAGCCGCTACGCCGAAGTGGGAAACTGTACTTCTATGACGGTGTTGCCACCGTTGAACTAAGCACAGCCGAGCAAACATTCGACCTCACCTGCTTCGTTCATCAGGATAGAAATGTGATGTGCGTGCGACTGGAGCCATGGCCCGATGACGTTTCGGTCACTCTGCGGGGTATTGCCGAAACCAACGACTACCTCGCTCAATTGGACTCCTATAGTCCCAGACGCGTTCAATCCAACAGCGGGGAAGGCCTGATCCAGCAGATACCGGAGGGCACCTCTGCGGCGGCTGTATGGTCTACAGCGGAGGATTGCACGCTGTATCTGTCACTCCAGACGGATGAAGATCCTGAGCTGGCCCTGGCGAAGGCTGATTTATCGGTTGAACGGGCGGAGGAGGTCGGATGGGCGGGCCTGCTGGATACGCACCGTGCGGTGTGGCACCGGTACTGGAACGCCTCAGGCATTGCGGTTCCCGACGATGTCGTGGACTACCACTGGCACCTGGGTATGTATCTCATCAACAGCGCCGCCCGAGTCGGCTGCCTCCCGCCGGGCCTGCAGGGCGTATGGGAGCTGGACGGAGAGCAACCCCCGTGGCATGGGGATTATCACGCCGACATGAACGTGCAGGAGACCTTCTGGCCCGTGTATGCCAATAACCACCCGGAACTCGGCCGATGTCTAACGGACTTCCTGACGGATTGCCTCCCTGCAGCGCGGCAGTTCTGTAAGAATTTCTTTGGATGGGAGGGTGCCTTTTTCCCCACAGCATTTCTTCCGGATATGACCTTTGTGCCGGGATGGAGCACCGCCCAGTTCTGGATGGGAGTTCCCGGCTGGCTGGCCCATCACATGTGGTGGCAGTGGCAGTACGAACGCGACGAAGAGGTGCTGTGCGACCAGGTGCTGCCGTTCCTGAGGGCCGTATTGCAGTTTTACGACGGCCTGCTTGAGCCGGGCGAAGAGGGGCGGCTTCATGTGCCCCTGTCCACCAGTCCGGAGATGGAAGACAACCGCCCGGAGGCCTGGTGCTCTGACCCCAACTGCGACCTGTCCATTATCAGAAACCTGTGCCGGTGGGTGATTGAAGCCGAGGTGGCGGCCAATGATCGGGTACTGTCTGACACGGCAAGCAATATCCTGCAGAAACTCTCCGCGTACGCCGTGAATGAGGCAGGGGGCCTGATGCTGTGGCCGGGGCGCGATTATGATGAAAGCCACCGGCATCCATCCCATGTCATGAGCATTCACCCCTTCGATGACATTAATGTTGACGGCGGGCCGGAAGACCAAAAGATCGTCGAGCGGTCGGTGTGGGAGCTCATTAATCTCGGAATGGGCCGCTGGGCGGGCCACACCTATCCACAGAGCCTGGCCATCGCCGCGCGCGCCGGGAAGGGGAATATGGCGCTGCAGCAGGCACATATCTTCGACGATGTCTTCACCTGGAAAAACGGGCTTCATCTTAATGGCGATTACCGCCGGACGGGGATGTCAATCTTTGAGACGAAGGTGTTCTGCATGGAGGCCAACTGCGGAATCGCGGGGACGATACCCGAGATGCTTTTGCAGAGCTGGCATGAGCGCATCCGGGTCTTCCCGGCGATCCCCGATAGCTGGGAGAATGTTTCGTTCTACCGTCTGCGTGCGGAGGGCGGGTTTTTGGTCTCTGCCGAATACCGGGCGAGACAGACCACGCGCATCTGGATTGAGGCAACGGTTCCCGGCACCTGCAGGCTCATGACCCCCGAAGGCACCTGGGAGTGTTCGGAGGGCGTGGCCGCAGAGGACGGGCAGATGGCGGTGGAGCTACAGGCCGGGGAGGTCGCTGTCTTCAAACGCTCAAACAGCGCGGATGAACAAAGGTGAGACCGTGCGATTGACAGCAAGCCAGCAGGGTACGTCCTGCGTGTGTCAATCGTCCTCTGCTGAGCCGTGCGTGTCTTTGATCTCCTCCGTGTCGAGCAGAAGATCCGTGGCGGGACCGATCAACTC
>JBKHJK010000439.1:0-3381 GCA_046538215.1 Armatimonadota bacterium | reverse complement strand
TGCCGAGAGTGGGTGCCCCGCCGCCAAATATGAGCGGGCCTATCTGCATCACCTGCTGCGGATCGAGGACGCCGCCGCATGGCAGCTTCTTTCACTGCATAACCTGCGATTCTACGCGCAATTCATGCAGCGGCTGCGAGAGGGTATCGCCGGTGATACCCTCGACGAGTTGCGGGCACACTTGCACTCGTGGACGGCGCGTGACCGGGAGGCCGAGAGGCAGGTTGATGCTTGACACAAGCGCCCCCTGTCGTGTAAAGTTTTATTAGTATAAGAATGTGCTGTAACGGGTTTTGAGATGCGGAAATTCGACCACTCCCGGCAAAAAACTGGTGCGGTGTGGGCGTATGAGTGTGTGCAGACGCAGGCTGTGCGGCTGCCACTGCGCAACCAGTCCGTCTATTTCCGCATACGACGGGGTCTGCTTTGTGCACCAATCAAACAGCAGGGTCTGTTTTGACACTCAAGCCCACTTTCGCTCCTTTTGCGGCGGTGGGCGTTTCTATTTTCATCATTCATTAATAAGGGTATCAACCGGAGGCCAGTCGTTTGCATGAATGGCAAGGTATTGGTCGTCAACCAAAACTACGAGCCCCTCAACATCTGCAGCTGGCAGCGGGCCGTGACGCTGGTATTTGCCGGGAAGGCGACGACGGTGGAAACGGCCGACCGCACTCTTCATGCCCCCAGCATGGAAATCAAGATGCCCAGTGTTGTCCGACTCCACGATTATATTAACCGGCCTTTGCCGCAGGTGAAGCTGTCGCGCCGGGCCATTCTCGCCCGGGACAATAACCGGTGCCAATACTGTGGCCGGAAAACAGGGAACCTGACCATTGACCATGTCATTCCCCGGGAGCGGGGCGGATCTGACACGTGGGAGAATCTCGCGGCCTGCTGTCGTGCGTGCAATGCCCGGAAGGGCAATCGGACGCCACGGGAGGCCGGTCTGAAGCTCATCCGTCGGCCCCGGCGCCCCCGTTTTATCCCCTATCTGGGCTTTGCGACCTTCCGCCAGGCACTGAGAAATGAGACCTGGCGCGATTACCTGGAGCCGTTCGCGCCACAGCTCCTCGACGAAAGCTACCAACTCGGACGCTAATCCTGTGTTATTCTGAATTGCCGCGCGTAGCATCCGCTTCAGCACAGTCCATCGGGCGCGGTTGTACGGGCGTGCCGACAGCGAAGTGCGCACTACACTCCATCTGCAAACCGGACAGGCCGGGGAGTCAAAACCCACAGTCATAAAAACAGCTCCGGAATTCCGGAGCTGTTTGTTTTCTCGGTAAGCCTGATTGGATTGAAACATCCTCAGGCAGTAACACTACCCGAGAGTTTTACGGAGCTTCCTCAGGCGGTGGCACGTCTTCCGGCAGCTCTTCTTCCGGAACGTCGGCGCCTTCACCTTCAGACTCCGCTGTCGGTTCCTCTACGTCCTCTTCCGGTTCGAGATCTTCACCCTCAGGTGCGGCTTCTTCGTCTGCGGGTGCAGGAGGCTCAGGCTCGGGCGGTACCATTTCATCGTCTGGCATCGGCGGCGGGGGCGGCGGCTCCTGGGCGGGCTGTTGCGGACAACCAACGATCAATCCGACCATCCCTGCCACGAGAGCCAGAGCCACGACTGTTACGATCACGGTTCGGAACATGTTCCACCATCCTTTCGAGTTGTTGGGTCTTTCCTGGCTCGTGTCGACACAGCTGTTGCTGTGCATACTATTATATCACAGCCCCATATCGCAAGAAAACGACATGAAACCGGATATATGATGGTTTTCGCTGCACTGCAGTCTGTTGCACATGATAACATGCGACGGCCGCATGTTCATTATTCGTCTGCGTTGTCGTCTCCGCGAAGCTCAGATACTGTGAAAGTGCCCTGCAGCAGCTTTCCGACCATTTCGACTTCCGCTTCAGTTATGGGCGGGAGATGTGAATGTTGCGCCTTCTCCCGGGACATTGACATTTCGAAGGAGACATCCGTTATGTGGCGCTTATTCTCCTCGTCGCCCGCCTTCTCCTGCAAGTCGCGGGCCGCATCAATCATGCCAGCGCTTTCAAGCACCTGTCCCATCCACGCGTACAATTGCAGGTCAAAGGCACTGCCTGACACACCCGTCTCGAACCGCGAAACGGCCTTCATGCACGCGGTCTGAAACGCCCGATGATCAATGATGCCCACGCAGGTACCCTCTGTATCAACAATAGTGTAACGTTCAACGGCCTCGACGTAAAGGTTATAGCCCAGCGCGAAGCACACAATCGGGTCATCCAGGCCACACGACACCGCCGCCTGCAGTTCCTGCACGCACCGGCCGGTATCCTGCTGGTGGTAATAACACTCAGCGAGGATCAGGTGTTTCAGCGCGCTGGCACGAACCGACGTTGTGCGGATCATTGAAACATTTTCTGCAACAGTTTGCAGGCTTCTGCTGCGCTTTTCGGCCAGCGCCTCAAGGGCGTCAAAAGGCACCTCATGCACCTCCGCCCATCTACTTAACTCGTGGTGGTAGCTGATTTCAGCGTTGAGAAATTCCACGAATCCGCGGGCGACGCCCTGGCCCGCTTCCCCGAGGTCTGCAATCTCCCCGGCAATGTAGCCATAGAAAGCGTGACAGAACTGAGGGGCACTTTCCAACTGCTGCAGCGTATCGAGCTTTGTATCAATGGCGTCCATGTTTTCTTCGTACATGCTTCACCTCGTACCTGTCCGGCATGCACACGACGTCAACGGGAGGTTTCTCAGACGAGCGAAGAAATCCTCCCTCCGATTGTCTTTTCTGCACATGGGACGCTCGTTAGCTGACCTTGACTTCGGCACCCGCATTCTCAAGAGCCTCTTTGACCTTGTCGGCCTCGTCCCTGGGCAGGTCTTCGGCGACGACGGCGCCCGGAGCAGATTCGACAAGCTCCTTGGCCTCTTTCAGGCCCAGGCTGGTCACTTCGCGAACCGCCTTGATGACCTGGATCTTCTGGTCGCCCTCGCCCTCGATAGAGACGGTAAACACGCTCTTTTCTTCCTCGGCTTCAGCCTCGTCGCCTCCGCCACCGGCCGCCGCGGCCACCGGAGCCGCTGCGGTAACTCCGTACTTCTCCTGCAGCTTGTCTTTGAGCTCCACGAGCTCTGTGACGGTCAGGTTGTCGATCTCTTCAATAATTGCATCAATGTCGGCCATTTGTCTCTCCTCCTGATACTATCGTTGCAAAATGTAACCACCAATTGGCGGTATGACTCTTTTATGCGGCACTCTCCCTTTCTTCGGCAACAGCCTGCAGGGTGAATACCAGGTCCGACACAAGCGCGTTGAGCGTATGCACCAGCCCGGTGACGGGTGATGCGATCCCGGCGACGACACTGCCCAGAAGCTCCTCGCGCGAGGGAAG
>JBKHJK010000438.1:0-3381 GCA_046538215.1 Armatimonadota bacterium | reverse complement strand
TCTCTGGGTCTGCTGGGCATCATCTCCATCGGTCTTGCCCACGACTATACGCCTGCCGACGACTGGTTCAAATTCGTTTCGGGCACGTATATCGCCCAGTACCCGCCGTGGGGCGGCGAGGAAGGCGGCTGGTGTCAGGGAGTGGGATACTGGAAATGGAGTGTCCGTTATTCCGCGATGTTCTTTGACGCGCTTTCGTCCGCCACAGGTGTGGATATGTTCGACAAGGCCTTCTGCCGCAACAACGGCTGGTACAAGATCTACATGCACCCACCGTGGTGTGACCGGCATCATTTCGGTGACGGCAACCAGGGCGCACCCGGCGGCACCGATCGTAACAACCTGATGCTGTATGCAACCCGGTATGACAATCCGTACTACAAGTGGTATGCCGACCAGATACCCGGAGGGCAGCAGACCGATGCCTTTGCATACTGGTGGTATGACTACGACCTGCCCTCAAAGCCGCCGGTGGATGTCCCCCAGAGCCGCTACCAGCCGGATATCGGCTGGGTGGGGATGCACAGCGACCTCAGCGATCCCGATGAGATTATGCTGATGTTCAAGTCATCGTGGTATGGCTCATTCAACCACAGCCACGCCGATCAGAACCATTTCGTCGTGTACGGCTACGGCGAGCCGCTTTTGATCGATTCGGGCTACTACGACTGGTACGGCTCGGATCATGACCGCAACTGGACCCGACAGACCAAGGCCCACAACAGCATCCTGGTCAACGGCGAGGGCCAGCCGATCTTCGATATCACCGCCAAGGGCGATATCATGGACTACTTCGAAGGCCCCACCGGCTGCTACACGGCTGGAGATGCCACCCCGGCGTATAAGGGGAAGCTCGCGAATTTCCTGCGCCGTGTCGTGTATCTTCGCCCCGATGTGTTCTTAGTGGTTGATGACCTTGCGGCCGATGAGCGATCCAATTGGACCTGGTGCTGCCATGCGCTGAGTGAGATGGAGCTCGATGAAGCCGATCGCCGCGTGACAATCACCGAGGGCGATGCGCATCTCGATATCGCCTTTGCCTCACCCCAGAAGCTCAGCATGACCCAGGACAACGACTGGGACGGCCATCCCCCGCAGGGGCGTTTCGAGCAGCGTCCGAAGAACTGGCACACGTACGTCGAGACGGTGGATGAAAAGCAGATCGAGCGATTCGTCACCCTCATGAACGTTCGCAAGGGTGGAGAGCAGCCGGAGTTTGAGTCCCGCGAAACCCCACAGGGGAACGGGATAGAGGGCACGCTTGGCGACCTCTCAGTGGTCGTCCGGACGCTGGGTGAGGAGCCCGTCACACTTCTCGGCGGTAGCGTTGACGCCGACATTGCCACGATCTCAAACACCGACGGGGCCATGAAGGTGTTTGCCCTCAACGCCACCCATATTGACCACCCTGATATGGAGATGCCGATTTTCACCGCGACTGAACCGGTGACGGTGATGCTGTGGATGGACGATACAGGCCTCCGCAGTGCAAAAGTCCGTGCCGATGCACCGGCAAACGTCACCCTGATGATGCCGGGCGGGGAGCAGACGCTACTCATCAACGGCGCAGAGCTCGATGACGCCCAATGCACCTGGGATGGTGACGCTGTGACGTTGGCCGTGCAGGCAGGGGAGCACGCTATCACCCCGCAGGCGGTCGCCTCTGTCGGTGGCGGTGAGCTGCAGTTGCTGGTTGACGGCGAGCCCGTGGAGATGGACACACAACAGCTCAACAAGTACACCGGCGGCGCTCTTGTTCACGGCAATTTCGAAGTCGCGGATGGCGTCTATGCGATTGACAGCGAACATCCGCCGGTACCGGGCATCACTATTAACGGCATCCCGGTCCATCCCGATGATCCGTTCGTGTGGCTCAATGAGAACAACAGCATCCAGGCGCGGCTTGATGCAGACACCCCTGACGGTGTTATGATGGGGCTTGAAAGCATGCCGTGCGATCCGGAGCCGCACATCACGAAGGTTGTCGAAGACGTGCCCGAAAATGCGGTGAAGATTGAGGCTGAAAACTTCAATGCCTTCGGCCTGGGTCGGCCCAACCGCTACACGCACCGGACATTCCTCTCAGGCGGTATCGGTGTGGGTGCATGGGAAACGCCGGGGATGTGGCTGCAGTGGAACATCACCCCACCGGAGCCTGGTGAGTACTATCTGGTTGTCAAAGGAGCCACTCATCTCCCCCACGCCGACCGGCTGATTATGCTCAACGGCGAGCCGATTGCCGGGCAGTTCAAGCGCTTCCGCTTCGAATACACCGATGGCTACGGCGCCACGCCCGAGGAATGGCGGACGATGATGGTTGTTGACGCTGAGGGCGACCCGATCTCCCTGACCATGAACGAGGGGAGCAATCAACTCCGGATGATCGCCATCGAAAATCTCCTGAACCTGGATTATCTCATGCTGGTTCCGGCGACCTGATTGCAGCGGAGTACGACACCTCGAATCATAAAGGGCAGCGACACAAAGTCGCTGCCCTTCTTTGTTTACTGTCCCTGAATATGCCGAGCGGTTCCTGAACGGCAATGCACGGTGGCGCGTTGTGTGCGTCATGGCCGTGCGCCGGGCGGGCGAGCCACGCGACGTGTCGTCGCTGTCGCTCTGTGGTTTTTCAGCCAAACCAGATCTGGTATGATCTGTGCGCCTCGCCGCCGAACAGGGCGATGAGCGACCAGATCCCGCCACCAACCACGAAATGACCGAGGACGATACCGACGGCGGCGGGTATAAGGCGCCGGTACAGTCGCACGCCACCCACTCTCACTGCGATGGATTTGACAATTGCTGCAATCATCAAGCCGCCCCAGGCGCGGTAGCCACGGGTGGTGCCGATGACAAAGCCGAGGTGATGGAGTGGGAAGCGCAGGAAGCGGTGTCGGATGACGGTGAGCCCGAACGTCGCCAGCGCGCCCCAGATGATGGCTATGGTCTCGCCGCTGTTCGGCGGGATTCCGGTGGTGGCCGCCTGGGCGAGGCGATTGAACCCGTTCCGGGCCGCGCTTACCCGCATCCCACCCTGGTGGGTGCCACCTTCAAGGAAATTCGCCCCAAAAGCGTAGTACGAATCGAGCTGCACGTAAAACGAAATCCCCACGCCCAGCAGGACAGCCAGAAGCATGGTGATAACCATCTCGCGCCGACGCATCTTCGCCTCTTTGGCGATATGCAGCGCTTCGAAATGATAGGCAGACAGATTCGGTAGATACCCGCGGGTGAGAAACCAGCCGATGAAAAGGAGCGTGAGATTCTTCACTCCACCGGCGGTTTTGAAGGGGGCGCTGCCGAACATCGCCATCAGCATGATATTCGACTGGCTGACGGGGTAGCCCCACTGCAGCGGCAGGCCGGTCTGGCCGCGCACGC
>JBKHJK010000437.1:0-3387 GCA_046538215.1 Armatimonadota bacterium | reverse complement strand
CTCCTCCAGGAGGTCCCAGAAGTAGTTCATCGCCTTCTGGATCTCTTCCACGCGGCTCTGGTAGTGGCGGAGTTGCACCCGGCCAACCGCCGAGGTGAGCTGGTGCATCCGGTACTTGTATCCGCCCCACGGCAGGCCTGCATACGGCTTCAGGTCCGGCGCAGTGATGATGTCTTCCTCGGTGTCCTCCGCCCACTGTATCGAGCGCGTGCGGCCGTAATGTCCCCAGGCGGTGGCTTTCTCCCAGATGTAGCGATCATTGGTGATCAGCATCCCGCCTTCACCGGTGGCGAGGGCCTTCCCCGACATGATCGAAAAGCATCCCACATGCCCAATCGTCCCCAGAAGCTTCCCCTTATAGCGGCCACCGTGTGCGTGAGAGATATCTTCAATGACTTTAATGTCATTCTGCTCAGCGATATCCATGATTGGGTCCATATCACAGGGGTAGCCGCTGATATGCACCGGAACGATCGCTTTTGTGCGGTCGGTGACCTTTGCGGCCACATCGTCAGGGTCTATGGTCAGTGTATCCGGGTCAATATCCGCGAAGACCACTGTTCCCTGGAGGCTGAACACGGGCAGCGCCGAGGCCCAGTACGTAAAGCTGGGAGCAATAATCTCATCCCCGACACCGACGCCACAGGCCCACATCGCCGACTGCAGGGCGGCTGTCCCACTGCTGCAGCCGAGGGCGTAGTCCATGCCGTGCCAGTCGGCAAACTCCTGTTCAAACTTCATGGTGATGTCGCGCCCTGACATGGCTCCGCGCCGCAGGACATCCAGCACCGCGTCCTCGTCTTCCTGGGTGATAAGGGGCCATTCAGTAATATCCTTCTGATCCATTGTCACAGCTTTCGGTCCGCCATTGATTGCAAGCTCGATCGTTTCTGCCATATCCTTTCACCTTTTCTGCAAGATTACGCCTGTGTGTTCGTCTCGCCGCTCCTGACGCCCACAACAACACAATCGGCATCAGGGAGCGGTATTGAATACCCTTTCACATTCAGCGCCAGTCCGCAAAAGTCCTTTGCACGTCTCTTTATGGATGTGCAGGGTCTTACCCCTGTGTCGGAATTTCGTCGGCGTGTTCGGCGACCTTCCGATATGCCCCCGCATACTCCCGGATAATTGCCTTATCGAAATGTTTGAACCACGGCACGCCCATAACCCGGTCATACATCCGTTCGGTGACCGGGAGGCTTCCCGCTGGCTGTCGGACATCTTTGTCGATATGTGCGAGGCGTGTTGCCGTCCCGTCACCGTATATATCCGCGTCGTTGAAAACCGGGTGCAGATGCAAGAGAGGACGCCGGTGTGGGACCGCTGCCGAGGCCCCCTCCGCCCTTACCGCCCTGCAGAAGTCATCCACACTCACCCCGCCGAGGGATTCAGGATCATAAATCCCTCGTGCCCCAAACCATCCGCCCATTGAATGCTTACAATCTGCGGGCGGCCGGTGAGCGGTGATGCCGGGTACGTCGTCCAGCAGGTCCCAGAAGAGGCTCATCGCCCGATCAATCTGCGTCATGCGGGTTTCATAGTGTTGGAGCTGCACACGGCCAACCGCCGAGGACATCTGGTGCATCCTGTATTTGTAGCCGCCGAGGGGAACGCCCACCAGCCGCCGCAGTTCCTGATCAGTGATATAGTCGTCTTCCCCATCCGGCGTCTGGCGCGCGCCGGTGGTGCGCCCGTAGTGTCCCCACGCAATGGCGCGTTCCCATATTTTGCGGCTGTCGGTGATGAGCATCCCGCCCTCGCCGGCAGGCAGCGACTTCCCTGACATCAGCGAACACGCCCCCACATCGCCAAATGTTCCGACGAGCTGCCCATTCCTGCGGGAGCCGTGCGCCTGCGAAAAATCTTCTATGACCTTCAGCCCATGCCTGTCGGCGATCTTCATAACTCGCTCAATGGGTGCGGGATAGCCGCGCATGTGTGTGACCATGATCGCCCGGGTGCGGTCGGTGATCCGGTGCTCGATATCGGCCGGGTCGATGCACAGCGTGTCCGCCTCAATATCGGCAAAGACGACGGTGGCCTTCAGGCTTAACGCTGGAAGTGCCGACGCCCAGTAGGTGTAGCTGGGGGCGATGAGCTCGTCACCACGTTTCAGTCCCACCGCCCACATAGCCGACTGCAGGGCCGCGGTGCCACTGCTGCAGGCGAGAGCATATTGCACACCATGCCAGTCGGCGAATTCCTGCTCGAACTGAACCGTCACATCCGTTGCGGACATGGCGCCGCGATCCAGAACATCGAGCACCGCCTGCCGGTCGTCATCGGTTATCACCGGCCAGTCAAAAATATCTCCGGGAGGGCTGCCAGCAGCCTGCGAGCCTCCATTGATTGCCAGGACGGCCATCGAGGTCACACTCCTGTCGCATACTATGAAAAAACGCCCGGAACGGTTTCTCCCGGGCGTTTAACGCATATTCACCTGGGCCGTCTTTCAGCCCTACTCCATGAGGTCGTCGGCATTCTCCGCGGCCTTGCGGAAGGCGTTTGCGTGCTCTTCGATAATCTGCTCGTCATAGTGCTTGAACCACGGGATACCGTAGCAGCGCCGGGGCATGCTTTCGGTGACGGGCAGCGACCCCTCAGGCTGCCGGAGATCGCGGTCCGAGTTGGCAATCCGCGTAGGTTTTCCGTGGCCGTAAATGTCCGCCGTATTCAGCAGCGGGTGCAGGTGCATGGGGTTGTTGATGCCGGGGCTGGTGCTGAACCCTTCAGCAGTGACTGCCTCGCAGAACTTCTCGATCGGCAGCCCGTCCAGCTCCTCTTCCACATACAGGCCCCGGGCCGCATACCAGCCGCCCATGGTGCTGTTGGAACCCTTCGCGGGCCTGTGGTCCTTGACACCCGGAACATCTTCCAGCAGGTCCCAGAAGTAGTTCATGGCCTTCTGAATCTCGGTCATGCGGTCTTTGTAGTGCTTCAACTGCACGCGCCCGCAGGCGGATGAAAGCTGGTGCATGCGGTATTTGTACCCGCCCCAGGGCAGGCCGACGTACGGTTTTAGATCCTCGGCGGTGATGGTCTCCTCCTCGACGTCACCGGTCCAGCGCGTGCCCTTGGTGCGGCCGTAATGGCCCCAGGCGATCGCTTTCTCCCAGATGTAGCGGTCGTTGGTGATCAGAATGCCCCCCTCGCCCACGGCCAGGGACTTTCCGGACATGACCGAGAAGCAGCCGACATCGCCGATGGTGCCCACGAGCTGTCCCTTGTACAGCCCCCCGTGCGCGTGCGAGACGTCCTCGATCACCTTGAGATCATGTTTTTTCGCGATCTCCATGATCGGGTCCATGTCGGCCGGATGTCCGCAGTAATGCACGGGCACAATCGCCTTGGTCCGATCCGTGATGCTGTTTTCGATATCGTTTG
>JBKHJK010000436.1:0-3387 GCA_046538215.1 Armatimonadota bacterium | reverse complement strand
TAGGTGTGCCCGGGGGTGTGCAGAACTGAGAGCTTCACGTGCCCGAGCTTGAACTCGTCGCCCTCCCCAACCGCGCTGCCGTATTCGAAGGGCAGCTCCGAGCCGTGGTAGATTTCGGCACCGGTCATTTGCGAGAGCTCAACCGAACCGATGACGTAATCCTCGTTGCGATGTGTCTCAAAAATGTGAGTGATTTTGAGACCCTCGCTGCGAGCGACGTCAATGTATTCATCAACATCACGGCGGGGGTCAATCACAGCCGCATGACCCCGGCTTCCGATCATATAGGAGATATGTGCAATACCGGGTGAATGGAATTTGCGAAAAAACATTGCGGGCCTCCTTCACGAGTTTGCGCCTAAATCAACACATAGCCTTCAGACACCCTCGGAGACACTGCGTTCATTTATCACTGCATGTTCTCATTCACAGGTCCGCTCGCTCGGCAAAGGCGAAGTTGGTCACGTGCACCGTGTCGCTGCCCTTTTCGAGCCGGGAGATGCCGATTTCGCTGCCCGGGCTGACGCCACTGTAATCATCGGTCTGCACGGTGTAGAAACTATGCATCTGCTGGCCCTGTTCGTTCGTAATCCCCCTGCTGCCAAACCCGTGCAGCGGCCTCAGCAGCCGTGGCGGATCGCCGCCATAGACCCGGTAGGTGCGCTTCTTGAAATCAAGCACCGGGGGCGGCTCGACGGTGATCCCGCTGCCGTCCACCGAGCGCACCAGCAGCCAGTTGTTCATAAGATGCGGGTGGCCGTCGAGGCATATCCGGTAACGGTTGTCTTCCACTCGCTCGACCGACTGGATCGTGTACGTGGAGCGGTCCTCGGCGTGGTTGACGATCACCGGCTGGCCTTCGAGGACAGTGCCGAGAGGCCACTGCATGTCACTTTGCACCATCAGCGTATCGTTGCCATCGTCGAAATCCAGCAGCCGCCCTTCCAGCTCCGGAGGGCCCTCCATCTGCAGCCGCATATCGCCGATCTCAAGAGAATGCCCCCCGGCTAACAAAGCGCGCACGGGCATATCCGAGACGCTGCACATCGCCAGGTCCGCGTCGGTGTGTATCTCCACATCGCTGTCCCGGACGGTCACCTCGGGCGGCTGCTCTTCCCCACCGTACGAGATGACATAATCGGTGCCACCGGGCCTGTCCACCGCCAGTGCAACTGACTGCTCGGCACCGTTCTCCACCTGCAGGCGGCGAACATCAGTGATGAAGCTTTTCTCGCGGTACGGCTCGATCACGCCGGCGAAGATATCCGTTGCATCGCGGTCCGGCCTGCGAACACACAGCACCGGCATGGTGCGGCCATAGTCGTTATTGCGCAGGTACCGCTGGGCGGGAGCGGTGCCGACGATGACTTCACTGCCCGGCTCATCCAGCATCCACAGCTTCATGAACACGTCGTCGTGGATGATCGGCTCACCCTTCGGCTGCCCGCGGTAGTCGTCAATATTTGACCAGGTTGCAGTCCACGGACCGGAGGATTCACCAGTCTTCAGCTCTGTGACATTCTGGCTGCCGAACCCACTCCGTTCGCCCAGAAAGCTCCAGCCGCTGTGGTCATACAGGTTCGTGTCCGGGTCGGCGACAGATTCCAGTGTGATCTTGTCTTCCTGCAACGTCAGGCCGTGACAGTGCAGGTAATAATCGTGGGTATGTCCGCCCTTCGCCCGGGTGATGTCAACCACGTACTGGCGCTCCTGCGAGGGCGTGATAAGTATCACCTGGCGGCTGAAGACCCCCTGTTCGCCGAAGCCCGCATCATCCCAGTCATTTTCATCATACTCGGCGACGTCAATGACCTGGAACGGCGCTGTGGTGATGAAATGCTTCCGGAGGTCGCCACGGATTCTCTCGGTGCCCATGGGATCGCCGTTTTCCCGCCGGATGGCCACCGAATTATGTGCGGGGAAGGTCCGGATCCACTGCCGGGTGAGGAAATGCGATGATCCCATATATCCAAGATCCGAGGCCAGCTCCTGCCCGCACGCATGCACCACCAGTGTCTGTGGCGGCGCGTGATAATGACCGCACCGTTTGGTCCAGTCCAGTGCAGCAACCGTCTCCTGTCCCGGCTCTCCACCCCGGAGGATGGCCTTACGGCGGTCATGCAGCAAAACCGGCGGAAGTGGCACCGATTCATCGAAGCTCACCGACACGTCACCGTCATGCCGCTGGATGTCCAGGTACTTGCGGTGCTTTTCCCACACGCCGCCCCCATACTTCTCGATGTTCTCAAACTGGCCCGTGCTGCGGCTTGCGGGATAACACGAATCCTCCCACGAGATATACCGGCCGGTGCTGTCAACGTAATACATCATCTTCTGCGCACAGGCCTGATAGACGGGCATCTGCCACAGATTCAGTGCTTCCATACCGCTGTCGTAATACGGCGCATCTTCATCAAAGTCACCCTTCAGGCCATACAGCCGGTCCATAATGCGGGTGATGGAATAGGAGGCATACGTCGGGCTGCCCTCCTTGCCCAGGCCGTCCTCGGAGAAATAGTTGCGCCAGAAATAGGTAATGTCTTTCGCCACGTTTTCGATAATCTCATCATCGCGCAAAAACTGCCCGGCCCGCAGCCGGGGAAGTTGTGTCGCGTAAGAGAGGTTGTCGCCCCCGGTTTCGAGGTTGTAGGGGTGAATCTCCATTTCGAAGGCGCCGCGCTTGAGGTACTGGTCGGTTCCGGATTCTGCGAGAGCCTCCCGGTCCGCCGGCAGGGACACCACCGCGCGCTGGCACATCCGCCGGATGTCGTCAGTATCCGCGGTGAATGAAGTCCGGGTACGGCAGAAGGCCTCCAGCAGCGCGCTGGCCGTGTCCGCCTTCCAGTTCCACGAGCCCGGAAAAAAGCTGTAATGAGCCGTGCGCCGGTGGGTGTCCTCCCACACCGGATCGCCAAGAGTTTCGTCGCTGTGATAGAAGAGGCGGAATCCCGGGAGCTTTTCGTACTGCCACGTCTCTGTCTCCGCAGGGATAAAGAAGCCCTCCATGCGGGCGGCGAACTCCTCCGGCGCCATCCCCTCGCACGCCGCCAGATAGTCATCGCCAAAATACGCCCGGGCGCTGCACACGAGAATGAGCTGGGCCTTATGGGCGTATTGTGCGGCTTTTTCGTGCTGCTTGCTGTCCGGTGCAAAGAGCTCTGTGGCGTAATGGTATGCCAGAGCCAGGGTCGGGGCGATATTTGACTGAAGCGCCCTCAAAGCGTTCGCATAGTATTTCCCGCGGAAGTAATACCGCTTGCTTTCAGAGTAGCCGTGCGAGGAGCCGTCCCAATGGTCGTGGGGGATCCCCCGGTGAGCTTTCGACCACTCCGCATCATGATCTTTCGCCCACACCTCATCACTGGGCGCACAGCCGCTGCCATCATC
>JBKHJK010000435.1:0-3392 GCA_046538215.1 Armatimonadota bacterium | reverse complement strand
GGCACACACCACCTTCGGGCCGAGCCACGGAATCAAAGGTGTAAGGCAGGGCCCAGGCGGCTATTTATTCGCGTTTCTGTGAGTGCAAAGTTTTTATGAGGCACTGTTGTCGAATGACGCAAACACAGTCTCATCGGAGGGTGAGCGGTTTCAGCCTGTCCCGTCATCCAGCCGCCATAAAGGAAGCGACAGCGGCAGGTGAGGCTGTGCGCCCGAAGTGAGAACCGTATTAAAAAGATGCACACTGCGCGTGGCAGAGGGAGTGGTGTGTGGGGAGATGTTTGGTGGATGTTTGGTGGCCGTTTGTGTCGTTTGTCGGGCGGGTTCCCGTGTGCTGCCGCGTCTTACCCATCTTCAGGAGGTGGCGCCAGCGGCATGAGAGACAGGTCGTCAAAGGGAGCAATGACACCACTGACGGTACACGTCGTCGTGGTGTATTCCGGCCCTGGACCTTCTTCGCGGGTGGTCACCGTCGCACTCACCGGCAGCACCAGCGGCAGTTCGCCGCCCGCTGCTATTGATCTGACCAGGCTCCAGTCCACCACAGATAACTCCAGCCCCTCGTACTCCTCGCCCAGGTCGGTCTCAATCCATGCGTCGGGATCCTCGGCGACCGGGCCGCTCCAGTGGAATGTGCGCTCGTCGTAGCAGTAGGGGCGGGTGGGGCAGGGGACATGGTCTGTCTCCACGTCCCAGGAGCCGGTGCTGATCCGCACCCGGTCGCCATCAGCGGCGGACAGGAGGATTCCGCCTGATCCGGGTTGCACCTGCGCCGAGCCTGACAGGTCATGGCCGCGGCGGCCGATGATGGACTCCTCGTTGTCGTGGCACGTGTGATGCTGGTACACCCGCAGATTGCTGATCGTCGGAAACTGCGGATCGTCGGCGGGCCCCGGGACGACCATGTACCGCGTCGGCAGCCCCTCGCGCAGGCGGATGAACCTGTATATACCCCGGCTGGTGAAGCCGATCGTCGTCGCGTCCCGTCCCGTCGCAGGCGGGTCCCCGGTCAGATAGCGGTGATGGAGCTGGAAGTTCACGTGCAGCTCGATCTCAACGGGCACGATCTCCTCAGCGATCGCCTCAAGGTCGTGCTCGGCTGCGGCGACCATCTGGCCGGACAGTCCGATCAACAGGGCGAGCAGTGCGAACAGCGCTGGAGATACCACGGTGCGGATGTGGCGATTCGAATGCATCGTCACTCACCTTTTCGTCAACGCCATTGAGCGCTACGGGGGCGCCGCGGACGCACGCAACTGCCCTCTCAGCCCCCGGTATGCCTGGAAGCGGCCAAACGCCTGCACCCCCTGTATCACCCCGAAAGACAGTTCTCAATCTTATATACCACGACCTTCTTTGAATGGAGAATCCGGCGCCAGCTTACGACCTTCACCACGGTCCCTCCGAACGACTACGACGCTGTGCAGCCATTGTTGCTCATCCAACTCCTGCGACGCTATGCGGCCTCTGTGGGCGCATACAAGCGTCTGTGATCGTTGACACTGCCCTGCGGAGGGGCCAGATTGTGGCTGTCGTTTGCCAAATTCGCCCTCCGGACCTGCAGGATATGTGGCCCTGTTTCCTGCTCAGCACGCTAAACAGGTACGCAGGAATGGCGCCTGATTGTTCAAAACCGGCGGGATATACGAAGACGCGGTCCGGTGTGAGGGTGACCGCGTAGCCGCTGACGGTCTTGTACGAAAACTCGAGGGTCTCGGTCTCCTTCGGTCCCAGCGATACCGCAAACATTTCGCGCGCGCCGTGGTCCGGAATCTCGCACACCAGCCTCATCGCCAGCCCGAAACTATTCCCGTTGTGGACAGTCACCTTTCCGCTGACTTTATAATCGCGCATGTGGCGGCCCTGTCCGACCATGACCGCCTCTGTATCATGCACCACATAACGCAGCTTCCGTGCGGCGGCGATTTCGGTCTCGGTCACGCCCTGGGCCGCGCTTTTTTGCACAAGCCCCTGCGCGTACTGGCGGCCCTCTTCGGTTCCGCCGTTTTCGAGATATTCCGTCGCCAGAATCCCCGCGGGGATCGGCTCATTGGAGCGCGCGAGGCTGTATGCGAGCTGCAGTCGGGCCTCCTGCGCCCATTTGTGCATCCGGGCGCGCTTGGTGGGATACAAAAGCGACAGATAGGGTCGCGAGGTGGCAAGCTGCAGCGCCCGGTAGCATTTAGCGCGGCCGGCCTGCTTTGCCACGCCCTCTTCGTAATACTTCCGGGCGGCCTTGTAGGTATTCTCCATCGGAAGCAAAAGCCCCACCCAGATAGCCGCGCTCACGAAAACAACCACCATGATCAGCGTCTTCGCCCGCGAGCCGAGGCCTTCTTCAGTGGCCACCGTCGTCTCCGGGGCGGCAGGTTGAGGCCCCTTTTCGAGGGGTTTCAGGCGGATGGGAAGGGCGCTGAAGGCGGCGGTGGCGTTGTACAGATGACCCCACACAATCCCCGCCAGCAGCCCGCCCACCCAGCCGAAGGCAGCCCAGAAGATCGCCAGGATCAGCGTGTGCGTCTGCCCGTCGGTCAGATAATCCAAAAAAGCGGCGTGCGCGGCGGCGGCGATGATGCAAAACACCGCCTGCGTGCATGCCATCACCTTCGCCAGCGACCAGATGTTGATGCTGCGGACTCGCACGACTGATCTCGTATCCTCCGCCACTGAACAGATCACCCATTCATCCGCATATTGGCTCACCGGATAGTGGAAGCGGCCTCAGCCGATCCCCACCTCGATGCCACCCATGAGCCGTGCAAGCAGGTTGTAAAAGAGGGCGTAAACGGCCCCCAGAATCGCACCGCCGATGCCGATGAATACACCCGACACAGCGACCGCGGCGGCGGTGATGTCAAGCTGGGCCAGTTGAAGCTTCGCCACCTCACCGAAGGCCGCGAAAAGGGTCGCCGAGATCGCCAAGTACACCAGCCATATCAGCAGACTCCCACCCAGGCCGAGCAGTCCGGCGTGAAAGGAGGAGAGGGAGCGAAATTCATACACCCCGGGTGTCTTGCGGTATCGTGTGTCGAGGGTCACCTGCACCGGTCCCATGTATTCGCAGGCGACGTTAAAAGCCCACGCCGCCGCCAGCGCCATGAGGAAAAGCCCAATCCAGGCGCCGAAGAACACGACCTGCCCACGAACCCAGTTGTCGGTGAAAAACGACACGGGATCTCCTGACGCTATCGCCAAGCCGGCCACAAACGGAACGTTTATCAAAAGCGAAAAGACGCTCATGATCCGGGCGTAAGGGACCGGCTGGACACCGACGATTTGCACGTGCTGCTGTGGTTTTTCGAGCAGGTCGGGATCGGATGGCCCGGAGGGACGCGATTCGGTCGCCGGCGGGGGCGGGATGCCTTCGTGGTCGACGATCTCACAGAACCGAC
>JBKHJK010000434.1:0-3399 GCA_046538215.1 Armatimonadota bacterium | reverse complement strand
CCTGGCGCTTCTCGTCGCCGTCAGCCTGTTCATCATGCAGTACGACCTCATGGGCGGGCTTTCGTACGGCATTTCGGGCGTGCCTCCGGCGATCCCGTGGTTTCTGCTGCTCCTGTTGCTGCTGGCGACGGCGTTTTTCCAGCGGTTCATCCTCGCTCTTGCGCAGAACCGCAGGCAGCTCTTGCTGGTTTTCGGCTTCCTGGCGCTTTCAATCCCCATTATGGTGTTCCAGGGCGTTCGCTCGCTGCTTCCGCACCTGGCGCTTTTGCCATATTACGCGGGCCCCGATAACGAGTTCAGCCGCATCCTGGACTTCATCCCCGACTGGCTGTTGCCGAAAGACCCGGCGGTGGTCATTCCCCTGTATGAAGGCAGTCCGGACGGAACGGTCATGTGGGGGGCGTGGATGGGCACCATCCTGCTGTGGGGGGCGTTCATGCTGGCGCTCGGCCTGATTACGCTGTGCATGGTCAGTCTCGTCCGCCGCTACTGGAACGAAGGCGAGCACCTCACATACCCGATGCTGGAGCTCCCTCGCCAGCTTGTGGCCGTAAAGAGCTACAGGGGCAGGAGCCTGCTGCGCGACCCGGTGATGTGGATCGGCTTCGGTATGGCATTTCTTTTTCACGCCGGGTCCATCGCCAAATACTTCAACCCGGGCATACCGGCGGTGCCCTCGAAAGTTGATCTGGCTCCATTTCTTACCGAGGATCCTCTGCACCATCTGCTGCCCCTGCGGTTTTATATCAATCCTTTGACCATCGGGGCAGCGTATCTGGTTCCACAGGATATTCTCTTCTCGATCTGGTCAATCTATCTCATCTACAAGGTGGTCGGGCTTATTGGGGGGATGTTCGGGCTACAAACCGAATGGGAGTTCCCCTATTACCAGGAGCAAAGCACCGGCGGATATATCGCCTACGGGCTGCTTTTGCTGTATGGCGCCCGGGGGCATATCGTTGACCTGTGGAAGAAAATGGTAGAGGGGCAAAAGAACGGTGACGCCTATCCGATCACCCCGACAGCGGCGATTGTGGGGCTGATAGTAGGCGGTGGGTTTGTTGTCGCCTGGTGCTGGGTGAATCAGTTCGCCCTGAAGCTGGCGATCCCGTATTTCATCATCCTTGCGCTTTTTACCCTTGTGCAGGCCCGCATCCGTGCAGAGACCGGAGTGCCGCTGGGCTGGGATTATCCCTACAATATGCAGAAGCGCATATTCGACCGGGTGCTTGGTACGAAGGGAATCGTCGGACTCGGAGGCCAGCAGGGGCTGGTGATGATGTCGTTTTACTCCTGGCTGGCCCGGTATAACTACCTCGGCGAGACCGCAGCCTTCGAAACTGACAACTCCACGCTCTGGGAGGAGGTCGGCATCCGGCGCAGCACCTCCTTGTGGTTCATCACTCTCGGCATAGTCTGCGGTATCGCTATCGGCTTCATCATCCACCTGAAAGCTCATTACCTGCTCGGAGGGTCGCTGCTGCAGGGTGGGACACTGTACGGCACGGCCAACAACCGGGTGGCCCGGGGAGAATATATTGACCTCGGTGCCCAGTTCATATCACCGGTCGCCCCGGATATCACCCGCAGCGCCTATATCAGCCTCGGGTTTCTCCTGCTGCCAGTGATAGTTTTCGTGCGAAAGATCTTCCTGCGCTTCCCGTTCCATCCGGTTGGCTTCCTATTGGCCACCTGCTACGGGCCGACCCCGTACTACTGGTCCAGCTTCATGCTGGCGTGGGCCGCCAAGGCCGTTATCCTGCGTCTGGGTGGGGCATCTTTCTACCGCCGACTGGTGCCCTTTTTCCTGGGGCTGGTACTGGGAGGCGCCATGACCTATGACGTGATATGGACAATTATCCGGGCGATTTTGCCCGAAGGTATGATTGAGGGCTACGTGTAACACGGTCAATACCAGTTCCGCACGACATAACGCCGAAGGGGAGACTCTTGGATTATGCGCCCCATTACAGCCTGTCTGGTATTGTTGAGCCTCACAACTGCTCTATGCGCCTCACCGCTGATCACCGCCTACAGGGCCGATACGCCGCCGGAGATTGATGGCCGGATGGATGATGTATGCTGGGAAGCGGCAAATGTCACCTCACCATTCCTCCGCTCCGACACCCCGCAGATGCCTGACGAGCAGACGCAGGTGCGGGTGTGCTACGACGAGGAGCACATCTATGTGGCCATCGAGGCGTTTGAGGCGTATCTCGATCCGGTGCTCAACATGCTCCACCGGGTGAAGGCGGATGAGTCCGGCAAGGATGCGCGGGTGTTTTCCGACGAATGTGTCGAGGTTTTCCTGCAGCCTCCGGGAGGCGATTACTTCCATTTCGCCGCCAACTCCGGAGATGGCATCTACGACGCCCGGGTGCAGGACGATAGCTGGGATGCGCAGTGGGAGTGTGTCTCGAGCCGGGGAAAACGAAGCTACATGGTCGAAATGGCGATCCCCTTTGCAGATCTTCAGGCGTCTCCCGGTGACGGCTGGCGGGCGAACTTCTGCCGCGAGCGCACCGCCATCGAAGAGACCTCAACGTGGTGCGGCCTGCGTGGAAACTTCCACCAGCCCGGGGAGTTCGGACGGCTGGAGTTTGCAGAAACCGGTCCCCATATCGGAGCGGTGACAGTCGAAAGAGACGGGCCGAAGGTGACCATCGAGGGCACCATGGGCGGCCCAAATGCAGGCGCAGCGCAACTAAGGGCGGCGCTGCAGACAGTCGGGGCACACGTCGAAGATGCCGCGACGGGCGCCGGTCAGCATACCCTCGACCTTGCGATTCCCCCGGAGGCCTTCGAAAGCCTCGACCTGCAGGCATCATATTCGCTGCAAAGTCAGAACCGGCTGCTGGTGGTTTCAGCTGCGCTTCCGGTTCAGATTGCGGCGGCGCAGGTTGAGCTCGGCGTTGAACCCCGCGATTGCGAGGTCACGGCGTATCTCAACGGAACGGTGCTGGATCAGTCAGACTTCGATCGCGTGAAGCTGCAGCCGGGCCTCAACATCATCGCACTGGAGGCGACCGCGACGGGAGAGAACCCGGGCCTGGCTCCATCGGTAAACAGCGGGGACCGGTCTCTCATCAGAAAATGGCTGGTCAGTGACGCGGGCGAAGACTGGAATGATTCGCTCCCCGCAGATTCAGATACTGTGACTTTCCCGCCCGATGAGATGTCGTGGCCCTCCGGGGCAGACGGGCAGGCGCGGCTGATTTGCGGAGTGTATGTTGGCACAGGCGGGCCGCAGCTTTTCCCGAAGCTCGACACTTACCATTTCCCCGCCGCCAGCCGCCAGCTTATCCGATACTACGTGCATGCGCCCCTCGATGTGCCGGAACGCGGATTCGCCATGATGGTGGAGGTCCCTGAGGTCCTGAGTTATGAGGCGGTTGAAGC
>JBKHJK010000433.1:0-3404 GCA_046538215.1 Armatimonadota bacterium | reverse complement strand
ATAGACGGGGAGAAAAAGCCGCATCAGCACATCGATCAATGATATGTCCGTACCCCATGCGTCGCTGACGCGATTCAACCCCCTGACGCCCCAGAATGCGCGCCCCAGCATCACGCCTGCAAAAACGGCGCTGGCTGCTGCAGAGGCGGCGAACCGGGCGATCTGGCTCCGGCGCACCGACACCACCAGTAGCCATACAAAAAGCGGCAAAAGCATGGCCGTGGCGAAATAATCGGTGGCAACAAGGGCTGCGCAGACCACGGGCAGCAGTATCCAGTGCCTGGGGAGCCCTCGCTGAGCGGCGAGTATCGCGCAATACACCACCAAAAGCGCCACCGCGGCCGTCATGGAGTAATATCGCGCCATGCGGAAATAGAGTATCACAAAAGGCGACAGCGCTATCAGCCACTCGCCAAGTACCACCTGGGAGGGGCGGAGGGTCCGCCGGGCAATTGCCGAGGCAAACACGAAAGCTACAAGCGCCCACAGAACGGAAAATGCGCGCAAAGCAGTGTCACCGTCGCCGAATAGCTGCTTCCAGCCGTATGAGAGAAGATAGTAGCCGCTGGGATGGAAAGCATCCGAGTGTATATGCTTGAGGCTCTCTATGAAGCCGCGGGTATAAAGCTCGTCGTTCCAGAACGGCGTGTGACCCAGATTCACGCTCAGCAGGACGGCAAACGCCACAAACGCACAGACCGACAGCCCGGTGTGCAGGCGTCGGCGTCCTTTGTCCAGGTTGTCACTGTTGGGGGGTGCCACTCTTCAGACGTTCCTCCGAGCTAAAGTGCGGGACCGGTGCAGGGACATCAAGTCTCAGACTCGAAACGACCGTGGCCTTACAGCAGCGGACAGGGGTGTACAATTATCTATGAGCGGCCGTCATCCAGCCCACTCTTTATCCGGGATTATCACTGACCGGAAACTCCGCTGATTCGGTCCGCCAGTTTTCAAAAATCCCGGCGGCCTCGGCGATCCTTTCGGGATATTCGGCGGCGAGATTGGTCTCCTCATGAATGTCCTCATCAAGCCGGTACAGCTCAATATCCCGGGTGAGACCGTTGCGCACAGCTTTCCAGTCACCCATCCGCACCGCCTGCTTAAACTCGCGATGATTGAACTCCCAGTATAGGATGTCGTGGCTTCTGTTGCGATTCGCATTCCCCTTCAACGCCGGAAGCATCGAAATACCCTCGATACCCGGTGGGGTGTCACAGCCGGCAATATCACAGAATGTGGGCATGTAGTCCCAGAATGCGGACGGATGGTCCGAAACGGTGCCCGGTTCGATCTGTGCGGGCCAGCGCGCGATCATCGGCACCCGGATCCCACCCTCGTACAGATCACGCTTCATTCCGCGCAGCGGGCCCCGGCTCTCGAAAAAGTCTGGATCTGCACCACCCTCGGCGTGCGGCCCGTTATCGCTGGTGAAAATGAAGAGCGTGTTGTCATCAATGCCGAGCTTTTCCAGCAGGTCGAGCATCATCCCGCAGTTTTCATCCAAAAGCGAAATCATCGCTGCGTGGCCCTTCTGGGGGTCCGGCCAGTCCCGACCGGCATAGAGGCCGTAATCAGGTATCTCCATCCCGTCGCCGGTCTCTCTGCCCAGCTCGTTATTGGCGTGGGGGAGAGTGACGGGCCAGTAAAGGAAGAACGGCTCATCGTGATGCTCTCGCACCCATTTCAGGGCCCGCTCGGTAAACAGGTGGTCTGAATACTGCCGCCGCCCCTCGTCCTCGTTTCCGTGGAGATAAACTTTTTCCTCATTTTGCCACAGATATTCCGGATAGTAATTGTGGGCGCGGCCCTGGTGAAGATATCCAAACCAGTCGTCAAAGCCCTGCCGTGTGGGTATTCCCGTGGAGTCCGCCCGCCCGAGGCCCCACTTTCCAAAGATCCCGGTCGCATAGCCGGCTTCCTTCAACAGCTTCGCCACCGTAACTGCATCGGGGGGCAGGGGGATACCGCCGTTGCCACGGACGAACGAGTGACCGGTATCACGGCCGGTCATGAAGGTGCACCGCGACGGTGCACAAACCGTGCTGCCGGCGTAATGGTCGGTGAAGCGCACGCCCTCCTGCGCCATCCTGTCAATATGTGGAGTCTGGATAACCTCCTGCCCGTAGCATCCGAGATCTCCGTATCCCAGGTCGTCGGCAAGGCAGAAGATAATATTGGGTGTATTGCGCTTATCCGAAGCCATGGGCGCTTCCCCTTCGACACGAATCATCATGCTTTCGTTTTCTTCCAGATAAGCCTGAATATGACCTCCACCAAAAAACGACGCCCCCTCGAGGGGGCGCCGGTGTTACTGTTTTTTTTGTGCTTCTGTGGCTATTCGGCGGGGGCTTCGTCAGCACCCTGTCCGGGAGCCTGCCCGCCTCGGCGCGGACCCTGCCTGTCCCGCTGTCCGCGCTCTCGGAAGGGAAGCGGCTTTCGGTACTGGGCGAGATCCTGCGTAACTTCACGGATCTGCTGGTTGAGGTCGCGCATCGTCTGCATCTGAGCTTTGGCGGCTTCCTGGTCAACCTCTTCGGCCCCGAGCAGCTCGAACATCTTCCACTGTTCATTGTGCTGCTGGACCTTCAGCTCTCCCAGTTTTTCCCAGAGGGCCTTGCTTTCGGGAGTGACCTCGACGTATCCGCGATTCATGGTTTGCTGCCCGCGGTCTCCCCGCTCCCCGCGCTGCGCCCGGGCTCGGTCACCCTGCATCTGTCGCGGGCCTGCGTCCATACCGGGTCCCTGCCCGCGTGCGGGCTGGGCGAATACGGGTAATACGGCCACTGTCACGAGCGCTGCTATTGCTGCCACTGTCAGGATAGTTCTCATTCTCCGCACCTCCTGTTCATTCTTTGCTGTCGTATATACAGACGGCGAGGGCAGATCTGTATTCCATCTTTTTGAGGGGTTTGTAAGAAGCAGATGCGCCCCGGCTAACCCGGAGCGCGACGCAGATGTGCACTGGTTGTTGTATGCACTGAGAAGTAGTAGTGGCTCATAAAACTCCCAGACACTCTCAAAGGGCATTGACTCGGGCTGGAAGCTGAGAATTGAAAACCGCAACAGCTCAATTCTCACCTGATCCGTGCAAACTGCGCACGTCTCAGGCCGAGCCACGGGATCTTTGGTTTTTATGAGACACTGTTGCACTGAGAAGCAACAGTACCTCATAGAAAATTTGCACACGGTGGGATATGGACAAATGGCCCCTCGGAGTTGCCTCTCATCTTTTGTTGGTGCCATTTTAGCGTTGGAATGATGCACAATACAGGCTGCAGGCGCCTCTGCTGAGACTTTTGTGATTCCCGTGCCCGGCACCCTGGCGTTCGTTTGGACGCTACAATGGTGACGTATAAAAGCTTTGGCACGAACCGAATAGGAGTGACTCGGGCGTAGCTGATTGC
>JBKHJK010000432.1:0-3406 GCA_046538215.1 Armatimonadota bacterium | reverse complement strand
CCAGCAGCCGAAGGGCATGAGATTGCCAAACTTCCGGGCAGCCACGCACAGCTCATGCTGGTTCTCCCGCGACAGCAGTGTCACCAGGAACTTCACGTCCGGGTAATTGGCGCACATGTGCTCGATGGCGGTGATGTCACATTTGCCCACACCATCCCCGGCGTCCCGCAGTGATGGCCTCAACTGCCGCTTGACACCGATCATCGGTGAGAAGGGAAGCCCCGACCGGGTTGCATAGGGCAGAATGGCCTCTTCGATCACCGTCGCCATCATCGTATCGGCAGGGAACTTGAAGTCCCACGGCAGCGACACGGCCATATAGACCGGGTCCATCTTCTCGTGCCATTCCTCCAGAAACCGCATGACCTCATCGGCGGTGTTGCCGGAAAAATCTTCGGAGACGTCGTATCCCTCGTCTTTGAGGACAGACCAGTTTTCGGCCCAGTCAACGATCAGGCCATCCAGCCGCAGCGCCGCCTTAAAGCGCTCATCACCGGCCTGGTCGCTGTTCCAGACCTCCTGCTCGATCTCGTTGAACGGGTCGTTGGTCATCACGACCTCTTTGACGCCCGCGGCCTCGAAGACTTCGTCAATATACTCCTGTGCGGTCATGTCCTCGAAGTACGCTCGCATCTCATCGAGATCGCGGCCGGCGACATCCAGCCCCAGGGCTCCCAGGACCGTGATTGGCCCCCGGCAGGCCTCGGATATGGGGCTATTGTCCAGGTACAGCCGGTTCCAGATGAGATCGGCCTGCTCGCGTTTGGACATCGCATAAAATTCGTCGGGACTGGTTGAACCGTGCTTGACCCGCATGACTTCGGCAATGAGGTAGTGGTAGGTGATCAGCTCATCAATTCCCCACAACAGCAGATCGCCAAAGCGGGTGTCGAACAGGTGGGTGTGAATATCCGTCACGGGTGTTGCACTGACGATGTCAGACACGACCTGCTGCAGTTCACCCGTGGATCCGATGATGTTTTGGCTTTCCATGGTGCTCCTCCCTGGTTTCGGACAGTTGCATTACGATACAAATACCCATTTCTTCATCCGGTGCCCGGATTCTTTCATTGAACGCACCTGCAGAGGATTTTAGCCCTTCAGCGGGAAATCAAAAGTATCACGAATGCCTTCTGGGATGGTGAGAGACGATGACCTCCCGCGAACGAATTGTCACAGCGATGAACCGCGACGCAGCAGACCAGGTGCCGGTGATGTGCCAGCTCAGCATGGGGCACTACCTGGTCAACCTCGATATGTCACCCGCCGAATACTGGCTCAGCAATGAACTGATCACTGAAGCCTTTGTGACACTGGCCCACCGCTACAGGTTCGATGGCATTCTCATTAATCTCCCCGGACGCTCCCCTGATGTGATGGAACACGTCGAGCGTATTGAGTCCACCGAGGACGCCGAGATCATCCATTACACCAATGGCGAGCGCTGCGTGTGCCCCTATGACGACCTCGCCGGGCACGTCGAAGGGCCGAAGGTGACCCTGGAGGATCTGGCCCCCGAACTGCTGTTCTACGAGGACCCCCACAACCCCGGCGGGCTAAAGGAGCCGCCCTTTTACTACGGCCTGGAGCCGTATGAGTGGGAGGGAGAGGACCTCTTTCCCGAATGGCTGTTTAGCATTATTGATATGACGCTGGAGCAGGTGGGTGATGAGCTCAGCGTGCACAGCGAGGTATTCTCGCCGTTCACACAGCTCATGGAGCGGCTGGGGTATGAGGGCGCGTTGATGGCGCTGATGGATGACCCCGAAAAATGTGGCGAAATCCTGCAGGCCTACACCGAGGGCACCTGCGCACTGGCGAAAAAACAGGCGGCACGCGGTGTTGACGCCGTGCTGATCTCCAGCGCCTTCGCCGGAGGTGGCTTTATCTCCCGCGACATGTACGAACAATTCGTCCACCCCTATGAGCAGCAGGTGGCCGCGGCCGTCCATAAGACCAATGCAAAGGTCTATACCCACACCTGTGGGGCCATCGGCGACCGGCTGGAGCTGATGGTGGCGACCGGGATTGACGGCATTGACACCATGGATCCGCCGCCGCTGGGCAACACCGAGCTGGCTGATGCAAAGAAGCGCGTCGGTGACCGTATCTTCCTCAAGGGCAATATTGATCCGGTCAATGTGTTATTGCAGGGGACCGAGGAGCTTGTTCGGCAAAATGCCCGTGAGAAGCTCGAAGCCGCCATGGAGGGCGGGGGATATATTCTGTCCAGCGCCTGTTCCGTCGCCCCGCATGTCGAGCCCGAAAAGCTCATGGCCCTCAAAGAAGTCGTCGAAGAATATGGCGTGTACTGAACGTCGCGCAGTGTCGGCCCACATATCACGCCCGATACCCACGCAGCACCGAATCAGACAAACGGAGGTTATAGAGAATGAAGCTCGCAGTCACCGGTGGAGCCGGCTTTCTCGGATACCATATCTGCAACCAGCTTGCTGATGAGTATGACGAAATCCTCGTGCTCGACATCGCGCCACTGAACGAGGATGAGTATCCCGATAATGTTACGTATGCCGAGGTTGATATCCGGGATCAGGAGACCGTCAAGGAGGTTTTCACCGACGTTGATGTGGCCGTTCACGCCGCCGCCGCCCTGCCGCTGTGGACGCCGGATGAAATCTTCAGCACCAATGTTGACGGTACGCGTTCGGTCCTGCAGGCCGCCGTGGATAACGACCTGTCGCGCGTCGTCATGGTCTCCTCCACCGCGGTGTACGGCGTGCCGGAGCGACACCCGATCTACGAAGACGATAAGCTCATCGGCGTCGGCCCCTACGGTGAGGCAAAGATTCAGGCTGAAGAGGTCTGCGAGGAGTTCCGGGCCGGAGGCTTCTGTGTGCCGATTGTGCGCCCGAAAACCTTCATCGGCACCGGGCGGATGGGCGTGTTTCAGATCCTGTACGACTGGGTGGAAAGCGGCTGCAAAATCCCCATCATCGGCGACGGCACCAACCGTTACCAGCTCCTGGAGGTCACCGACCTCGTGGAATCGATCCGCCTGATGCTCACCGAACCCGAAGAGATCGCCAATGACACCTACAACGTCGGCGCCGTGGAGTTCGACACCGTCAACGATGACGTGGGTGCGCTGTGTGAATACGCCGACACCGGCGCCCGGGTCATGCCCACCAAATCGTGGCTGGTGAAGCCGTTTTTGACCCTCGCCTGGCACCTGCGCATCTCCCCGCTGTACAAGTGGGTGTATGACACCGCCGATAAAGACAGCTTCGTCGCCGTAGATAAGGCCCGCGAAAAGCTCGGTTGGGAGCCGCAGTACTCAAACGCCGACGCCCTCATCCGCTCATATCAATGGTACCTCGATAACAAGGAGCAGGTGCAGGACGCCGAGGGCGTCACCCACCGCGTCGCCTGGAAGCAGGGGATTCTG
>JBKHJK010000431.1:0-3408 GCA_046538215.1 Armatimonadota bacterium | reverse complement strand
GGGTTCGCCTACGCAGACATGGTCAACACCGTCAGCGAGCGGTACGCCGAGGAGATTAAGGATCCCGCGATTGGCGCGGGTATTCACGATCTCGTCGCCCAACGCGGCAAAGATGTCTGGGGAATTCTCAACGGCATTGATTACGATGTGTGGTCACCGGAAAACGACGACACCATCGCCTCGCAGTACGATCAGGAGGACCTGTCCGGAAAAGCGATCTGCAAGAGCTATCTGCAGTCGGAGTTCGGGCTGCCCGAAGAGGAGGACGTCCCCCTCATCGGGCTGGTGACCCGTCTGGATGCGCAGAAGGGTCTCGACCTCGTTGCCGAGATCGTTGATGATCTGGATGACTGCCAGGTGGCGCTTTTAGGCACCGGCTCACCGGACCTGGAGGCAGAATTTGCCCGTGCGGCCGCGCAGCATGACAACATCGCCGCCCGCATCGAGTTCTCCGCGACCGTCGCCCACGAGGTTTACGCCGGCGCCGACATGTTCCTTATGCCCAGCCGGTATGAGCCCTGCGGCCTCGGTCAGATGATCGCACTGGCATACGGCACCATCCCCATCGTCCGCCGGACCGGGGGGCTGGCCGATTCGATCACCGAGAAGGGCGACACTCCCAACGGGTTCGTCTTCGAGAAGTACAGCTCGAAGGCGCTGCAGAGGGCGATCAATCGAGCCCTGAAGGCCTACGAAAAACCAGAAAAGTGGAATAAGCTGGTGCACAACGCCTTCGACAGCGATTTCTCCTGGGACGCCTCCGCCCGCCGCTACCAGGAGCTGTACGAGGCGGCGCTGGAGAAGAAATAGCAGGAAACAAGCTTGAGGAGTCACCACGCAATCCCGGAGACACCGTTCTCCGGGATTTTTCATGCAGGGGGAAAGTATCAGAGCTTCAGGGGGACGGACTATTTCGGCGTAATCCGGTACGCGCGGACTCCGAACGGCTCGAAGGTCTCGGTGATCGTCCCGTCATCCATCGGCACCGGCCCGTAGTCAATCATCTCCCAGGCCTCATCGGGAAGACCCGGGATGTCGCTGATGGTGAAGGTCACCTGTGCGGGCTTACGGAGGTTGCTGGCGGCAAGCAGGAGATAGGTATTATCAGGTCTGCGGCGCAGGCAGTGTGACACATCGGGCACACAATCCACCTTCACCGTCTCGTCGTCCTCCTCGCCCGGCTTAATTTTGACCCGCTTCGGCAGCTCCTTCAGATATTCCGCGGTGGTCGCATCATGGGTGCTGGTTACCTTCTCGTTGTGCCATTGTCCCAGAAGCCACGGCACGCAGCGATCCACCTCCCGCATGATCGGGTAGATCACCGCCCGGCGGTACGGCATGCTCGCACGGCCCAGCCGCCACGGCAAAAGCCCCATCGCGCCATTGATGATCGGGGCGAAAAAGGAGTAGCGAAGCTCGCTGCGCGACCGGTGCGGCCACTCTTTTGTGTCGTAGCACGCGGGCATGAACACGAAGGAATGCGCATCGGTCTTGCGGATGGCGTCGGCGGCGCATATCGCATCGTAGGTCACCTTGAACAGGTCCTCGCCCTGCGCGTAGGTGTTGGGGACATTCACGTCATAGATCGGGGCCAGCGCCTCATAGGTGGTCCACCAGGCGATGGTGGGCATGACATAGGCGTCCGGATCGCTCTCGTGATACGCGTCATACATCCACTGCATCTGCTCGACGATCCACTCCGACAGCCCGAGGTCCTTCTTCTGTTCCCACTGCCCGTAGGCTTTGTAGAGCTGATTTTCAATCTCGTCAACGGTCCAGTATCCCAGCGTGTTGGGGTGGTCGGCGGTGACGGAGAGCACCCGCTCGATGTGCGCTTTTGCCGCGGCGATTTGTTCATCATCCGGTGGCACGGCCTGTTTTTCCTCGCGGCCGAAATATTCGATCTGCGGGTAATAAACCATGGCAACGTCGTTGGCCTCCCCCCACGCGGCCTGCAGATTCCAGTTGCGTCCCCCGTATTCAGCCCGCCCCGTCACGACCACGCGCCCGTCACCACAATAGACATAGGGGTTGCTGACGCCTCGAATGCTTCCAGCCTCCGCCAACAGGCTCCTGACATCGGCGTTGGTGAGTCTGATGCGAAAGCGTTCGCTGCGCTTGTTGCGCATGGCGTTTCGCACCTGCCGGATCTGGTGTCTCGCCTGTGGTCGCTGCCGGGCTTCCTGTGTGGCCCTGACGCCCTCACGGACATCTTCAGGAAGCGGCGCCTCCCCGGTGACCCTGAGCCACAGCACCAGTGCGATGACACCTGCAATGACGATGAGGCCGCCCACAACGCTCAGCACGATGGTGATTGTGCGCCGCCTGCGCTGCTGGGGCGTCAGCTTCTTTTTGACCTTACGTGCCATGAGAACGCCTCCGATCAAGACCCCGCACGCAGCCGCTTACTTCAACTCTTCTTTCAGCACTTTTCCCGCAGCGTTTCGCGGCAGCTCGTCCATGAACTCCACGATCTGCGGTACTTTGTAGCTCGGCAGCTCTTCGGAACAGTGGCGCTTGACATCCAACTCCGACAGCTCGGTGTCCGGCTGGGTGACGACGACCGCCTTGATCAGCTCTCCGAGGGGCGCTCGCGCACCGGTCGCCTCCACCCCCACCACCGCCGCATCCCGTATGGCGGTGTGCCGCAGCAGCACTTTCTCCACCTCCAGCGCATAGACGTTGTTGCCGGCGACGATGATCATATCCTTCTTCCGTCCCTGGATGTAGCAGTACCCGTCGTCGTCCTCCCAGGCGAGATCGCCGGTGTGAAACCAGCCGTTGTGAATCGACTCTTCCAACCTGCCCTCCTGCCGCCAGTACCCCGGAATGATCACATCGCGCCGGAAGCACAGCTCCCCGATCGTATCCGCCGGCACGGGCTGGTTATCTTCATCAACGATTCGCGTGGGCACCTCCGGCAGGGCGATGCCGATGGAGCCGGATCTGTCCAGCGCGTCTTTGCCCGGCAGCACGTGCGTCATGGATATGGTCTCTGTCAGGCCGAAGAAGTTATGCAGCGCCACCTCCGGCAGCCCTTCCTGCAGCGCCTGGATCGTCCCGGTGGGCATCGGTGATCCGGAGTATGCCAAAAGCCGCAGAGATGACAGGTCCGCCTCCGCAAACGCTGAGTCATTGATGGCCATGTTGAACATCGTTGGCACGCCGATGAAGGTGGTGCAGCGGTATTTGCTGATGAGGTCGAACAGCGGCTTTGGGTGCGCGCGAGGCGCGACGACCACCGGGCTGGCGAGGTACGCACAGCTCGGCAGCAGGCTGTAGGTGGCGGTGGGGGCGAAATACGGAATCACCAGCAGGTGGATGTCCTCGTGTCGGAAGGAATGCGCCAGGATTGCATTTCGCACGTTGAACAGGAGATCCCGGTGACGCATCATCGCGCCCTTGGGG
>JBKHJK010000430.1:0-3409 GCA_046538215.1 Armatimonadota bacterium | reverse complement strand
CTCAAAAGCGTCCCGCGGATGGCGAAATCAGGGACGCTGTGTTGAATGTCTTCGGCGGTGATCTCATCACAGAGCCGAAAGCCCGAGGGCTCAATGCGCTGGATTTCATCACTGCTCCACCCGAGGTCACTGACAAAGCCGTGGGGATCCATCAGGCCTTCATACAGCGCCTGCTCGGACAGCGAGGGTGTATCGGCCGTGAAATTTTTTGCAGCGCGGTCGATTTCCGCCAGTACCCTACGCCAGTCAGATTGCGAAATATCTGTGCCGTTCGTCAGCAGGCGCAGAAATGACATGCCGCAGTTGATGCTGGCACCGATGGCGGCCGGGGCGAGATGGTCTTTGAAACAGGTGACCGCGCCGGTGGGGTAGGGATTCTTGGGCTTGAAGGAGATGTCGGGAAGCAGTGCCACGGGTCCGGTGCGTCCCGGCAGCCCCGCCAGCCTCTCAACGATCCGGCGTTCTCGCGGAGAAAGCTGAATCTCCGGCGGGAGAAGCTCGGTCGCCTTTTCATTCGTCTCAAATGACGTCATCAACAATCTCCGAAATCATTTCTTGCGCCGGCTCCGGGCCCGCCCGCCGGTCCAGCGTAACAGCAAAACAGGGCACATTTTCCGCGAGCGTCTCAAGCTGGGCGATCTGGCCCGGGAACCAGTCATCCATTTCGAAATATGCCGCCAGCATTCTCCCGTAGAAATCAAACTCCCCGACCTGTGCGGCGGTCCGGCTGGTGGCGTAGAGACGATGCGCTGCGGACCGCGAGGGGATCTGTTCAGCCTTCGCCTCGCTGCCGAACCTGGGCAGGATAACTCCGGCAGGCTCTGCGGAATCGATCTGCAGATCGCTGGTGTCGAATGCGGGTTTATCGCTCAATCGCCCGACCTGCTCGAGATCATCAAATGCCTCCGGTGGCTCGGACATCCTCACCGGCTCATAGCAGGTGGCGACCTCGCCGTCGCTGTAAAATAGAAGGTCATCCGACAGCAGCGAGAACTCGCCTTCGAGCATCAGCCTCGTACACAGCGTAGTTTTTCCGATCCCCGGGAGTCCGCCGATGACAACTGCCCGGCCGTTGCGGACAAGACCGGCGGCATGAATCCAAAAGCGGCTGAAACGGCTGCCGAGATACCATGCGGCCGGAAAATACAGGGCGTGGTACAGAAGGCGGCTTGGGTAATACGTCGGATTATAGCGCCGGAGAGCACATCGCAGGAAATCCCACGGGATCCGGAAGTTCAGCTCCGTCCGGACGTGGATGCGCTTCTGGCAGGTGTACCGGATCGAAAAACCGGGGAAACCGGGCACATTGGGTAGAGCGACGGTGTTTGCAGACCCAAAAAGATCAAGCGCGACTTGATGAAGCCCGGCTGTAATGGAAGGCCCCACTGCAGACCCGGGGAAATTCCAGCGCCACGCAAGATCAACCTCCACATCCGGCCTGTCGCTATCAACAACAATCCGGCGCAGCAGGCCGCGGAAGTCGTCAATAATCCGTCTGTTGTTGCTCGACACCCGGATGACCGCACGATCGAGCTCAACCGTGACACTGCTGTGTGCTATAGTCCAACACCTCGTTTGTACACGGGACCTCCGGGAGGGCATACCGGGCCTTTATTCCGGGGTGCCCAGAAAGCCGTCGGCCCAGAAAACCGGCTCATAGCCCTGTTCAGTAACCCACTGCACCGACTGGCGGACCTTGTCGAAGATATCCGGCTGATAAATCGGCAGCTCTTTGCGGAAATATTGCTCGTGGATGAGAAGCTCCAGCATTTCGCCGGTGTGCGGGTCGGAGGCCTGGCGGCGGATATATGGCAGGATGTCGTCCAGCGGCAGCGAATTGACCACGCAGTCACAGCATACAAAGGTGAAGCCCTCGTCGGTGTCCATCCAGGCGTCACGATAGGCGAGACGGGCCTTCGTCTCCGGGTCCAGGTAATAGCCGGTGGTGCATTCGCCGTACCGCCTCGGAAGGGCGATGAATGTGTCAATCCCGCGATCGCGGATGGCCCGGAGCGCCTCCCGCGGGCATTCCGCCCAGTGGATGGTGGTCACGTTCCCGGTGACCTCCGGCCCGGCGAAGCGTTGAATCTGCTCGGCGACCATCTCGTAATGTGTGGCCATGAGCTCGTAGGAGGCATTTCGGTACAGGCGGGCGGGCTGATCCTGCACGGCGTGAAACGACAGGTGCAGCCAGTCCGAATTCTCCTGCCATTCCTCCCGGAATGTGTCCGGAAATTGTGTGAGATTGAAGTCCCGCGCGTCATTCTGGAAGTAAATATTTATGTGTACCTTCGTTCCGAACTCTCTATGCAGGTCCCGCCAGAAGGCGAGATACCAGTGGTCGAACAGGGACTCGTAGGCCGCCGGGTTTTTGCCGATGTCGGCGAGGAACTCGATGTTGTCATCAATCGAGAAGCGGTAGCGCCTGCGGCTTTGCAGATTCACAGTGACCTGGAGATTCTCCTCGACCACTGCTCCGTCGCGCTCGATGCTTACGCAGATAATCTGCCGGCCTTCTTCGAGGGGCACGCGGGCACAAAACCACCCGTCAGCGGCGTCGGCAGGAACGCCATTGATGCGGATGCTCCCGCCGGTATGGGCCGCACCGCGCACCTCCAGCAGCAGCCGGTCGTCCTGTATGGTCCCATCATGGCGGCAGAGGATATCGCCATCATGCGGAAAAGTAACCGTCAGATCATCGCCACTGAGCTTCTTCATGATGCGCCTCCGGGTCTCGTTTCAGGATTCGGTATCGGGCTTCATCAGGCCCTGTGTTTTCCAGTCACAGATTGAGTTCAGCAGGCGGTCGCGGTACCCCTCGATCTCGTCAACCTGCTCGTCGGGTATCCCGCGCTCGAACGGCAGCTCCTTTTCTCCTCCAATATGCCACACACAATTGCCCACCGCTTCGGCGGTCTTTGCGAGCTCGTCAAACGAGATCTTGTCGAGCGTGTCCTGGGCGCTGTGGTGGTAGAACCTGGTGTCACCGCAGTTTGAGCGGTAAAACCACAGCGAGGGCACGCCCACAAGATTGAACGGGAACATGTCGGAATACGGGCTGACTTTACGGATAACCTCGGCGGAATAGGGAACTTCAGAAAGCCTGTTTTCGGCCCACTGCACGAGGCTGTCATTACCCACCACATTCACCCAATCCTTGCCCATCCAGGCCCCGACGCTGTCGATGTTGATGACAAGTGCCGCCTTTTCGGCCCGCTCCGGGTCGGCGGCAACGTACTGGCGGCTGCCCTCCGAGAGGTTTTCCTCCCACCCGCAGCTTATGAGCTTGATGGGCCGCGGAGGTGTGCCACGACCCAGGGCTTCGGCAAGCGCCAGAAGCACCGCCATGCCGGTGCCGTTGTCCTCGGCGCCCTCACCGAGGGAGACCGAGTCATGATGGCATGTCAGG
>JBKHJK010000429.1:0-3411 GCA_046538215.1 Armatimonadota bacterium | reverse complement strand
CGTTGCCGAAATCGTCGGTCTCGCTGACGACCTTTGTCACAAACTCTTCCTGTATTTGCAGGAGTTGGGAATTGTGCAGGACTGCGTCGGATTCTGACACTCCGGGCCGTAGGTTCAGATCATGGACATTGTTGGCGTCATTGTACAGACAGCCATCCCAGTTTCCCGGGCCGGTTGATTCGAAAAGTGTCAGTTCTACATAAATGCCCAGGTCCGCAGCCGATTGGAGAAATGGGCGAATGCGTTCGCGAAAATAGGGGTTGTTGAAGCGGGTGAGATCAAAACACAGTTTGCCGTCAATGGCAGTGCCGGGACCGGTGCGCAAAAATGCCCAGTCAGGGTTTGAAAACTGGCCGGGATAGCGCTGCCAGTTGTCCACCTTCATCCATGAGTGGATATCCTGGCGGACGTAGTTGAAGCCATAGTCATGCAGAGTATGCAAGTATTTCCGCCAGTGGAAACCCATATCATTTTCCCATACATGAAAGGCGGCCCGATCGGATATCCCGAGCAAATACACGTGCCGGGAGCCATCGCGGAAGAAATACGGGTGTTGATGATCCACCTGCAGATCTGCGCAGGCGGGGAGAACTACGAGCGCGCCAGCCAAAAGCGAAAGCCATATACGCACGGGACTTCGCCTCCGGATCTGTCACTGGAATCGCTTTCACGCACCTCCAGCGGGATTATTCTACCACCGCGTACGCTTCGACCTCCACGAGCCAGTTGGAGTCCACCAGTCCGGCGACTTTCACGGCGCTTGCGGCGGGGAAGGGGGGCCGGAGGTATTCGCTGCGCACCTCGCTGAATTCGCCGAACCGGTCCATGTCGGTGACGAAAATGGTGAGCTTGACGAGATGGGAGAAATCGGCCCCGGCGGCACAGAGCTGGGCCTGGAGGTTCTCAAACACCTGCCGCGCCTGGGCTTTCATATCCCCGGCGCCGACCAGCTCGCCATTTTCATCCACCGGCACCTGCCCGGAGATGTACAGAAGCTGGCTGCCCTCGGCGAGGATGCCCTGGCTGTACGCAGCCCCCGGCTTCGGAACCGTTGACGCCTGTATCTGCTGTTTCATTGACTTTCCTCCTGTGATGATTTTATCAGGTCGCGCAGAAAGAAGACCGGCTCCTGGCGGCCATGTGGCGGGCGAGCAACATTCCCCACTTCCTCGACCTCCGCCTCGTCGCCGAGCAGATTTCGGGTGGAGCTGCTGATGATAATGTCGCCGTCCAGCACCGTCACACAGCACCGCTTTTTCCCCGAAAGGATGCTGCGAATTTTCTTCTGCAACTGCTCCTCGTGAAAGTCCACGTGAAGAGAGATCGTCGCCTTCCCCCAATACGGGCAGAGAGTAAAATCGTCCGATAGCTACGCACCACAGCCCTCGCACTTCCGTATTATCTTCACCGTTGCCTGTTCCATAGCCCATGTGCCTGATGCGGCACCGGATGATAGCTACTGCCAATACATTTTCAAGAGCTCACGGGAGAAAACCTGCTCTTTGACTCCGGAGAAAAGGCCCCCGCAACCGGGGCGGCGAAACTACTGCTGAACTTTGCAGCGTCGCAAACAGTATCTGGAGTGAGAAATATGGGTGAAGTATCGGTCCTTGCAGATATGGCCGGCAGACATACCCCCCATGACGTGTACAACCTGTGGGTGCAGCGCCGCCCTGACAGCATCCTCTTCGGCTGGGAGACTGCGGCCGGCGGCAACCGCAGCTTCTGCCTCGATGGCGAGGGCAATCTTCACCCCGTGGCTGTCCCCTGGCAGGCCGAAGACCAGCAACACATTCATTCGATATCGGTCAGTCCCACGGGACATGTTCTCTCAGCAACACATATCCCCGAGATTGACGGAAGTCCAAACTTTTTTGGCGTCCAGGCCTTTTTCGATGAGCGCTTCTCCAATATGTCTGTAGGAGGTGCCTCCCTGCTCTTTCCGGCGACGTGTTTTACCTCCGACGACACCATGTGGGTGGCGATGGTCAAGACCGAGGACGTGATCAATGACGACGGCGTGATTGACCAGCACAACTACATCATGGCCGCACGGCGTGAAGGAGATGAGTGGGTTTCCGAAGAGGTGGCCGACCTCGCATACGGCCTGCTGCCCAAAGACGGTGTCTGGGGGTATCCCGGCAAGCGCCGCCACCCGTACCTGGTGCCCGATGACGATGGCGGGATGTGGGTGATGTGGGAGCGCAAGGAACCCCATGACGGCAGCACCACGCAGGTCGGAGGCGTCCTCGTGGGGCGGAAATTCCAGGACGGCGAATGGGCGGATCCTCTTCGCATCATCCAGGAGCCCTATATGGATTATGTAGTTGATAAAAGTGGGGTGGTTGATGGCGAAGTCATCGTCGTCGCACAGCGTGGTGTCCCTAATGACCAACCCGGCAGGGGGGAAGTGGTACTGCTGGCGGTGGATATGGTTGGTTCCTCACCCCAGAGCACAGACACCGGTTTTGAAGGCTGGTCGGTCATCAATCTCGCCGAACACACCTTTTTCACGCCCAAAGACCGGTCTGTCGAGGTTGCCGGCGAGGACTATCAGCTTCTGTTCGGCGATCCGCACACTCACACTGACCTGTCCGAGGACGCTGAGGGGGATCTCGTGGAGATGATCTCCTACGCTCAAAATAAGGCGCAGATTGATTTCGTGGCATTTACCGATAATGACTACATTTACGGAGGTCGGCTCTCGGATAGAAGCTGGCGTGAAACTATGGAGCAGGGGCAGGCGTGGTCGGAGGACGACCGCTTCATCGTGATCCCCGCCTACGAATGGACGCAGCGCCGGTGGGGGCCGTCAAAGCCACAGCACCGCTCCATCCTTTTCGAATCCTACGACCAGCCGATGCTGCGGTGGAAGGACGCGGGCTTCGGGCTGGATGACGACCCGTTTGTGGCCCTGCTTTCGTGGATCCAGAGCACCAACGGCATCATGAACACCCAACACGCCCGGTTCATCCTCTCCCACAGCGACCGCGAGCGTAATATGGAGGTCATCTCCGGCTGGGGCGATTATATCCACCAATCACCGCTGTTTCATGAGCATCTCAATCAAGGCTTCAAAGTTGGCTTCATCGGCTCTTCAGATGGGCACCGCCGTACACCGGGTCTCGGTGGAGGTCTCACTGGCCTGTGGGTGCGGGAGTTCACGCTCTCGGGCATCATTGATGCCTTCAGAGAAAATCGCTGCTACGCCACTGCCGGAAGGCGCATCGGCCTGAAATTCTGGGTCAACGGAGCGTTCATGGGCCAGCAGACGGAGCAGTCTGAAAAGTACACCGCCCGGGTGTCCGTCCAGGCGCCGCGTGAGGTGGAAAGCGTGGAGATATTCGGTGATGGTGAAATAGTGGCGGAGCTGTCAGACCTGCCCGCCGCCTTCGATGAGCAGATCACGGG
>JBKHJK010000428.1:0-3420 GCA_046538215.1 Armatimonadota bacterium | reverse complement strand
GCTCGAGGCCGTAGTTGTGGAAATCGTCACCGAGACGGGCGCGCATGACCTCCCCCAGCTCGTCATAGTGCTGCGGCAGGTCCAGGACCGTGTCCATGACCTCACCCAGCACATCGTTGAGCCGCGCGCAGATAAACTCGCGCAGCCACGAGGTCACCGTGTCGGTATCATAAGTATTCTGGGTGCCGACGACCTCGTTGACGAAAAGCTGCGCGTCGCCGACCCGCATGGTGTAGCCGCCGATGGCCCGCAGACGCACCATTTCCAGCTCGGAATCGCGGAAGACAATGGGTGAGGCGGTACCCCATTTCATGTCGGTGAAGGTCTTTTTGTTGACGAAATAGACCTCCGCCTGGAAGGGCGTTTCGCCCCCGAAGGGGATGTTGATGATGCGCTGCAGCAGCGGCAGGTTGGCGGTTGTGAGCGTGTGCCTGCCGACTTTGAAGACATCGAGTGCCTTGCCGTCGCGGAAGAAGACGGCCTCCTGGCTTTCGCGCACCGTAAGCTGGGCCCCGAGTGTAACGTCGCCGGGCCCGTATTCCGGCCACCGATGGACAATCTCGTTGCCGGTCATGTCCTGCCATTGGATAACATCGATTGCCATTTTGTGCTCCTCGCTTTCTCACCGCGCCCATCGCCAGTTGGTGGCGCGCCGCGGGGATGGCTATTCGGGATCTGTATCAACACGGCCTTCTTCCATTCTCGTTCCGATAAGCGTTTCTTCTCCCTGTCGGCTGTTAACGACCATGGCGATTGTGTTTTCATCCGCCCGAAAGTAGGTGAATTCACAATCCGACACGTCGCTTTCGCTGGAGCCGACAAGCGCCATCTGTGCTTCTCCCTCCTGGGCGGCGCGAAAGCCCTCTTCCTGAAGCTCCTGCTCTGATTTTTCGGTTTTCTCGACCTCGTAACAGCGGCCATACATTTTCAGGATGCTGGTGCGGGTTTTACCGCGTGGTGGCTTCAGCTCCAGGACCACCCAGTTCAGAACGGGACTGGTGTAGCGGCTGATCCCGACGACCTCGCGATCGTTGCCGTCAACCTGTATGATGTCGCCCAGTGAGACTTCGACGTTGCGATTCATAATAAGTAGCGTCCCTCAGTTCGTGATACCTCTCGGGGGCGGTGGTCCCCCGTACTATTCAGTGTCGTCTTCGGGAACAATATCCTGTGCGATCTCCTCACGGTCACGTATTTTGCTTTCCAGGGCACTGATCTGTTCGTTAATATCCTCGACCAGCTCCCGGAACTTCTCATTGTTCATTTCTGTCTTCTCGAGCCGGTCAATGCTTTTGGCAAGCTGCTTGACATCTTCAATCAGCTTCACGTCATATTCATATAAACGGTCCAGTCCTTCTTCGTTGATCTTGACCGCATCAAAGAATCCGGTATAGCCGTAGTCTGCGTGGTCTATGCGGTCATGGACTGTTGTGAGGTGCCGCTGTGTGCGGCCGATTTTGGAGGTCAGCTCGATATTACTGGTGCCTGATTCGCCCATGAGCTGCTCCAGCCGCCGCCGTTGTTCATCAAGCATTTTGACCAGGTGGTCTCTGACGAGCCTGTCGCCCGCACGCCTGATTTCACGCTCCCGGTAACCATCAAAACCCGGGATAGACTCCGCCAATCGCTGGAACCAGTTCTCGTCCCCCCTGATGCGGTCACGCATATCAGCCATATCAAGTCCGCCTTTCGGTGTCCTGTGTACACCTGTTGAGCCAATTTGCATTCTCCAGTATCTGATGATATATTCTCTTATTCTCCCGCTATTTCCTGCCTGTGACGGGGCTTTTCATCCGACGCGACGAAAATTGTCCGGATAACGCCAGATTCCTTTCGGCTGATGTCACCGGTGCCTTGACGACGCGAGGGCTGTGTACTATACTTTCTGCAAATTGAGACCGAGCCATCGGCTTTGACCGGGAGGAGTAGGCGGCAGCCGGAAACAACAGAGAGCTGCTGAAGTGCTGAAAAGCAGTGTTGAAGGCGCGCCGAACGTCGCCCGCCAGCCGCTGCACCGAACGCCTCGAGGCAAATAGGTGCAGACGGGTTCGCCCGTTACAGCGACAAAGTGTCGGAGGCGGCAGCGCCGTTTCCGGAACTCGGGTGGTACCGCAGGAGACGATAACAGCCTCCTGTCCCGTTGTGGACAGGAGGCTTTTTCTGTGCTCTGCAGTGGACTATCCACACCGCCTGGTGTCCGTGACACCCGGCAGCATGAGAATGTGAAATCTACGGAGGCATCACAATGAAAAAACGCAGTGGACCAGTTGTCGAAGGTTTCTCACGGGCGCCTGCCCGCGCTCTTTTACACGCCTGTGGCTATACTCACGAGCAGCTCACCGACAGGCCCTTCATCGGTATCGCCGACAGCTCCAGCGATGTTGTACCCGGGCACGTCGGCATGGAGCCGCTGAAGAGAAATCTGGAGCAGGGAATCGCCGCAGGTGGTGGAGTGCCCATGTCCTTCGGTGTCATGGCCATCTGCGACGGTGTGGCCATGGGACATAAGGGCATGTTCTACAGCCTCCCCAGCCGCGAATTGATTGCCGACACCGTCGAAAGTATGGCCATCGCCCACGGTTTCGACGGCCTGGTGCTTCTGACCGACTGTGACAAGATCACGCCGGGGATGTTGATGGCCGCCGGCCGATTGGACATCCCGGCCATTGTGCTGACGGCGGGTCCGATGTCTTCGGGGCACCTGAAGGGCCGGCGCCTGTCGCTGGTGCGCGACACCTTCGAGGCATTCAACCGCGCCGAAAGAGGTGAAATCTCCGCCGAGGAGCTTTATGAGCTCGAGCGCGAAGCCTGTCCTGGACAGGGTTCCTGCCAGGGCCTGTACACCGCCAACACCATGGCGTGTGTGACCGAGGCCATGGGAATGAGCCTTCCCGGATGCGCCACCGCACTCGCCGGATTCGCCAAAAAGCAGCGGATGGCGTATGACACGGGAGTGACCATCTGCGAGCTGGTCGAAAAGGACATCACCGCGCGCCAGATCATGACCGAGGCCGCCGTGCGCAACGGTATCCGGCTGGACATGGCACTCGGCGGATCCACCAACTCCTGTCTGCATATCGCCGCGATCGCCCACGAGGCCGGCTCTGACGTCACACTGGAGACGTATGACGAGCTATCCCAGAACACCCCTCAGATCGCGAAGCTGCGGCCGGCGGGCGACTACATGATGGAAGATCTCGACTGGGCCGGTGGTATCCCAGCTGTGCTGAGGACACTGGGCGACAGAATCGAAGACAATCCGACGGTCTCCGGCAGTACAACCGCGCAAATTGCCGCAGAGGCCGAGGTGTACGATACCGACGTCATCCGACCAACCGACAATGCCTACAGGCAGGAAGGTGGTATCGCCGTTCTCAGAAGGAATCTCTGCCCGGACGGCGCGGTTGTAAAGCAGTCGGC
>JBKHJK010000427.1:0-3428 GCA_046538215.1 Armatimonadota bacterium | reverse complement strand
ATAGATGCCGCGGTTGGTGCCCTCTTCCTGCCCCCGGAGGGTCCCGCGGGTGATCGCCAGGCCCAGGACGATCAAGGAGCCGGCCTCCGGAAATATCTCCCGGGGGTCCTCATTGGGTCTTACGCCATCGAATCGGTCGAGGCTCGCCACCCCGACCAGGTCAGCACCCAGATCGTGAAGGTGCTGCTTCATCTGCTTTTTGAAGTCGCTCATGGATCAGCTCCTATCTCAATCACGTAAATCGGGCGGAACCAGACATTCGAGCTCGCCGTAAGGTGCAAGGACGTCATTGGTGGTCACCAGCGCGATGGCCGCCTTGGACATGTGCACAAATGCACCCGTCAAAGCCCGTATCATCTCACTGCAGTCGGGCTCATGACCCACCAGCATGATGCTGTCAGGTTCCCCGGCGCCGATAAGAAGATCTTTCAATGCCTCCGGATCAATTTTTCCTCCGGACAGGCGCTCGTCGGTGTTCAGGTCCAGGTTCAGCGCACTGGCTAATGGCTCGGCCGTCTGCACCGCACGGTTCAGGGGGCTGCAGTAAAGCTGTGCGGGCGCAATATCATGGCGCAGCAGCCAGGCGGCCAGGGCATTGGCCTGCCCGCGTCCCTTTTCGGTCAGGTCTCTTTCGGTATCCGTCTCTCCGGGCTGCTGGTCTTTAGAATGCCCGTGTCGGACGAGATAGATCTGCATTGTCAGTCACCTCGGATTCATTCGTCGGTGATGATGGCTTCAGCAAAATCGGCTGTTTGAGCGAGCTTCCAGGTTTCCCCCTGGTCTTTGGACACGATGACCGCGCGGTTGTGGAAGTGCTGGGGGAAATCCGGCTGATAGGTGTGATGGCTGGTCCAGTAGCTGTATGACAGGTACAGGTTGCCGCGCCGGTCAATCGTCAGCTTGTGGTAGTAGATGGAATAGCCGTCAACGACGGGAACCACCAGCGGACGTGCGGGTCCCCATTCTCCGTCCTTCGGCTTCGTCTGCACCGACAACGCCGCATACAGGTTGCCGCCGTGATATTCGTCCACGCCAGCGCGCCACTGGCGGAAGGCAATGTGGAGGTTGTCATCAGGGTCGCACACCAGCGAGCAGTATGTCTGCGCTCCGCGGCCGTCCTCGTCGGTGTCATCCTGCACCCGTCCCGATTCCAGCACATTGACGGGGTCGCTCCAGCCCGAATAGGCGTCATTGGGTTCGTTTGAACGAAGGTACTTGAAGTTATCGCCGTGGGCGCCGGTTACCACGTGGATATATCCCTCGCTGTCCATGGTCACAGCCGGGACGTTGTGGACGTCATTCACCGGCGGCGCGTAGGCCATAAACACCGGCTCACCCAGCTCTTGGCTTTCGTGGTCGTAGGTGGCAATATAGGTGGGGACACCGGGGACGTCTTCTTCAGTGACCTCACCCCAGACGACGTGCGTTTTGCCGTCGCGGGTGACGCTGGAGGCCGGACCGCCGGAATGCTGGCAGGAGCCGAGGCATTTGTCCGAAACCAGCACCGGCTCGCCCATCTCCAGTTCGTCGCCGTTGCGCTGTGGTGTATAGAGCCACAGGTTGTGATATGCACAGAAACGGGCCTCGTGCTGCTGCGTCTGCTCGTATCCCAGGACTGGTGGCGGGTGGGGCAGGGCGTTGTGGCCGGTGAACTGCTCGATATCGTGCCGGTCGCCCTCGAAGTCGTACACCTTGAACGTCTCACCGGCATCAGGTGTGAATATTACAACATTCGTGCCGGGTTTATCGGTGCGCATCATGTGCACGGTCGTGTAGGCTCCGTTTTGATCGTCAAACGCCCATTTGGCCCCCAGTGCACCGCCGCCCATGTAGAATCCGCGATAGGCGGAAAATGCTTCCCTGACCGCGTCCACGAACGAGCGCTGTACCCACTCGCCGTCCACCAGCGTCTGCAGGTAGTTGGTTGGATATTTGTGGCTGGTGCGCTCGCGGATATATGGCCGGTTGTCGAGATCGAAATAGACCTCGTTTTCGACGTACTCCGGCGCATAGCCGAACTGGTAGTTTTCGTGCTGGTAGGGCTTGAGGATGATCGGCATGTCCAGAAGCTCCGAGACGGGGGCCTCACCCGCCACAACGCGGACCGCCGCACTTTCGATAAGCTCCTCGTTTGTCTGCGATTGCGCCACGACGGTTCCCACAATCTCAGTCCCCTCCGGAGCGTCCTCGGCGAGCTGTGCGACAACCGTCACTTCCTCCTCGTTGCTATAGCGTGCGGCGGAGACCTCGACGCTGTCCTCCGGTTCCAAAACGCTCAGCGACAGCCCCGGCGGGCTCTGTGTGGAGAATGCAAAAGTGTCGTTTTGGCCGCTGTTATTGCGGAGCGTGTAGGTCATTCGTGCGGACTCTCCGGGCTGTAGATACCGGGTGTTATTGTATGGATAGAGCATGTGGCGGTAGCTGGCGGCCGCAAAGAAGTTTTCTTCTCCGATGGTGAAGTACTCCATGCCATCAATCTCGCAGCGGATATCCATTTTTTCGCATTCGAAATACCACGGGCCGCTTCGATCTCCCATATCTTCGGAAACCTCAAGCTCCTGCCAGTCCCCGGTTTCAGAGAGGTCAAAGATGTGCAGTTGCTCGCCTGAAGCGTCGTACAGGGGCATTTGCTGGCGGCCGGGGTTGTGCAGGGCCTGTGCGCGGATGGTGGTCTCTCCGTCGGGCGCGGCGAAATAGATCCTGCCGCCCACATTCCCGTCGTTGAGAAGAATCAACCCTTCGACCATCGCAGTGCCGGTGGATGTCTCGATGCCGTGCATGAAATCTCCGCGGGCCGGACACATGATCACCAGCCGATACGTTCCGGGCACCTGGCAATCCACGGTCATTGTCTCCGTCTGAAGATCGGGGCTGTGGGTGCCCTTGTCCACCACCCCGTCATCGGGGATCTCCAGGTGCCCCAGGTGCATCCGTCCGGGACCGTAAAGGTCCGCGTGCAGCTCGTCGGCGTCCTCATAGATATTCATATCCCGCTTGGAAACGGTGATCTCCAGCGGCCCCATCTCGGGGCGCAGCGTATAAACCTTCTCACCACGAACCACCGGCGGAATCGTCGCCGCCCCGACAACGGAGGTGGCGAACAGTCCCAGCAGGATGACTGCAAAGACACCTAATTGTGCTTTATGTATGGACAAGGCCTTCACTCCTTCGTGCATGGTAATACACAATCACAATAAACATTTCCGGATGACGCCGCAAAACTCCTGCGGGACAAAAAATGGATCAGATTGGTAAAAAAAAGGAAAATATATATTTCCGGAAATATATATTTCCGGAGAAAATATATACGGTAGGTCATCAATTGTGAGAGGGAGATTTGGATGAAAAAGGGTTTCACACTGATTGAACTTTTGGTCGTCATCGCGACATCTGACTGCTGAAAAACTCTTTGGTCGTCTTATTTATAC
>JBKHJK010000426.1:0-3431 GCA_046538215.1 Armatimonadota bacterium | reverse complement strand
GGATTTCTTCGGCCAGAGTGCCGTGGAATACTCCAATGGTGTGCACCGGCCTTCGGCCCAGGCGTGGTATGACTCCAGATACAAAGGGGTCGGCGGAGGCGGCAACTGTTATGGTATGAGTGTGGCCAGCATTCGCTCGATGCGCCGGGAGGTCACTACCCTCCACAGCGCGTGGTTCACCAACAACCAGGAGGATTTCACCTGGCTGTATCCATGGAACACGCAGACCAAGCAGACGGTCCAGGAAGACCAGGGTGGACAGCTCAGCGCCGAGATGGCCGCGAAGATCAACGACCTGTGGAACAACCAGGATCATCGCGAGGCGTGGAACCGCGCCAACACCCTGACCAGCAACTACAACCAGTATGCAATTGTGGCCTTCTGGGGCAGTGGCTGGGGCCATGCGGTGGTCGGCTATGACACTGAAGTGGATGGCGACCAGCGCAAGCTGCTGATGTATGACAACAATTCGCCGTATCGGGAAAATGAAACCGGTGGGCCGGACAAAAGCATCAGCCGGGTGAACTGGAGTGCCAACACCTTTACGTATCCGGGAACCTCCGCGTACAAGATGGTCTGCTTTTCGTATGCGGATGCGCTGCAGGGGCCGTCACTGCCCGCTGAGGCAACCGGAGGTGCCATGGGCACCGTCATCGCGGCGGTCAATGGCGGGGATGTCACCCAGATCACCGACAATGAAGGAAACAGGTTCTTCAATGATGACGGCTCCATCAATACCAACGACGCCACCCGCATCCCGAATTCGATGAAGTTCGTTCCACTGACCGGGACCACGCCGACGAATTACCCGGACACCTTCATCTTCAGCAACATCAACAACAAGAACCTGACCTTCACAATCGAGGGAAGCGGCAACAAGAGCTTCCGGATGTTCCAGGCCGGCGATGTCTTTGAGGCCAACTTCTCCGGACAGGGCGACATCCGGTGTGAGAAGATCCTCAGCGATGAGCGGGCGCTCGTCATCGGCGACCCCGGAGCACTGCAGCCGATCATGCTGAAGCTCATCAAAGTCCTGCCGTCGGAGCGGGTGTACCAGATGGACAATTTCGGCTTGATCAGCACCCAGGCGATCAAGCTTCAGCCCACCGCCGAGAATCTAAACGTCGAATCCGCGGCCAACCTCCGGTTCAACATGGAGTTTGCGACCTTTGCGGATAATGCGATGCAAAGCCAGGCCTTCCGCAATGTGGCGGTGCAGGCGAATCAGAAGGGCGTAGTGGCGCCGACAAACTGGAATAACCTGCGCACAAGCGAGCTCAAGCTTCAGCTTCTGAATCCGAAGACAAACCAGCAGATCCGCGACATTAACATCCGTCCGATTGAGTAGCCCGCCGTTCAGTTGAGAGCAGACACAGCCAGAAGCCGGGAGCCTAAAGCAAGGGCTCCCGGCTGCTTTCAATAAGAGCTACAGTACACCTTCCTGTTGCAGATAAAGGACGGGTTTCGTTTGCAGGCCAGCACCGATATACGGGTGTTGATTCTTTAACTGCTGGTGTGTATTCTGTCTTTGAGCAAGTACGCTTGTTGGACAAAAAACGGCCATATATTCGACAAATAGGTTTGTAACTGGCTCAGGACGAGCCGGTCCATGTGGGGCATTGTGCCCCGGGCATTACAGTCCACGGAAGGAACTGACGATGCTGGTATTGACCCGCAAAGAAGATGAACAGGTCGTCATCGCCGACGACATTGTCGTCCATGTTGTTGAGATCAAGGGAAACGTTGTCCGCCTCGGTTTTGAAGCCCCCTCCGATATCCCCATCCACCGCCGAGAAGTCTATGATGAAATTAGCGCCGAAAACAAGCGCGCCGCCTTCGTCGACCCCGAACAGATCCGCAAATTGACCGAGTAGGCCATTCCATAAAAGCGGCCCCGCCGGGGGCGAGGCCGTTGTGGCTTTATTCAATTTTGGACAGCTGGCAGATGATCACTGCCCGAACTTGACCTCTGTGGGGCTGAGGATTATCCCGAACAGCGCATCGCTATCTGTGGAGTCATCGGGAATGCCTAGCTGCGTGGGATTGACCGTTCCGGCGCTCTCCAGCCCGGTGCGTTCGGTGCGCAAAATGTGATGCGATTGGTCCTCACCCAGAAGGGTCAAAGCACAGGCGGGGACCTTATCGCCCGAAAGAAGGCCGGTGGGTGGGGTTTTCTTGGCCAAAAATCCCACGCGCGTTTGATCTTCACTGGTCCCCAATCCGAAGGCCGCCAGGGGGATCCGGCGTCCGCTGACCTCGGCGAAGACGTTGCGGACATCCGAGAAACTTACCCCTTCATTGTCTGAAGTCGGCGGGTATGTCGAATCTAATTTCTTACCATTGTTGTAATGTAATTTCTTACTCCGAATGATCACCTGCTCGAGATTTTCGTCGTCACCGACCACCAACCGGCTATGAAAATTCGAAATATCGCGGTTGACAGTGACGATGGCGACGTCGCTCATTTTGATGGTCCCGTAGTGTTCTGTCTCCCCTGAGCCCCAACGCACTCCGGCATTTCTCACAGTCTTGCGCCCGGCGTGGCGTGCCAATATTGGGCTGGCTTTGTCGAACCGCTTTGTGATGCTGACAATGCCACCCTCTCCTCGGTATCAGGCGCAAGGATGACGCTTTCGCATTTGACGTAATCTGCGTGACCCGGTGCGTCAGCCGTCCCCGGAACTCCGGGGATTTTCAAAAATATACCGGTGGAGGCAAAAGCTGTTGTGGAGGCTGCCAGTAGAGCACAGATTGCAACAATCATCGTCATGCGTCTCATGGTGCATTCCTCCCCAATTCAGAGGGTGGTTGTCATTTATTTAAGACATATCAGCGCCGGAAGTGTTCGTCTATAATGTAGAAATCGGCGATGCTTCTTGAGCAGACATAGCAAGCTCGGGTCCATCCCCGGCAGGGATGGTCGGCGGGGCGGGGGAAATGATTGCTGGCATCACCCTCTCATGGGAGTGAAGCTCATGCCCCGGAAACTGCTGCGATACCGCGCCCCGCTTCTCATGTTCCTGTTTGTCGCTCTGCCCGGCCTCGCAGATACCGGGCCGTGGGTGCAGCCGGATACGCGGCAGGCCGATGCGGCGCTGGAATACCTGGCCGATCATCAGCCGGCCGGCGACCGGTTCACCTTCTGCGCCATCGCCGATACCCAGACCTCAAAGCCCACGGTCCCGAAGGAAATCACGCGGCGGGCGGTGGGGGAGATGGAGCTTCTGGACACGAACTTCGTGATCGCCTCCGGGGATCAGATCCGGGGCTATACAGGGGATGAAGCGCTGATACACAGAATGTGGGACGCCCACCTGGAGCTGACCAACTCCCTGCCGATGCCGTGGGTCCCGGTGCCCGGCAATCATGACATCTGGGGCTGGGATTCGCACGAAATCTACCAGGACCGCATCGGCCCGACGGCCTTCTCC
>JBKHJK010000425.1:0-3433 GCA_046538215.1 Armatimonadota bacterium | reverse complement strand
TGCATAATCTCTACGACGGTCAGCGCCGGGTCAGTGGGCAGGTCAACGGAGTTCCATTGGCGGGCGATCCGGCGCCGTTCACGCTCGTCATCAATGGACACATACCCGGGAAACACCGTGCTGAGCGCTCCCATATCACACGCGCCCTGGACGTTGTTTTGTCCGCGCAGGGGCAGCAGGCCTGCACCCGGACGCCCCACATGTCCGCAGATGAGGGCAAGGTTTGCAACAGATGCCACGTTGTCGGTTCCGCTGGTATGCTGCGTCAGGCCCATAGACCAGATGGTGACGGCGGCGTCGGCCTCTGCGTAGTGCCGGGCGGCCCGGGCGATGTCGGCCTCCGGTACTCCCGTGATCGCCGAAACCTCCTCAATATCCACCGTCTCCAGAAGCTCCTGCAACTCCTCCCAGCCGCTGGTGCGGTCTGCGATGAACTGCTCGTCATGCAGCCCTTCGTCAACAATCACCTTCATCATGCCGTTGACAAGCGCGACATCGGTACCCGGCCGCTGCTGCATGTGCTGATCTGCATGCCACACCACCGGGGTCACCCGGGGGTCGGCAGCGACCATGTATGCGCCGTTCTCCAGGGCATCTTCCACCCAGCGGGTGGCGACCGGGTGACATTCGGCGAAGTTCGAGCCGATGACGAAGATACAGTCCGCGTTGGCGATATCGGGCAGAGGGTTGGTCATCGCCCCCGCCCCCAGTGTTGCTACAAGACCGGTGACGGTGGAGGCGTGGCACAGGCGGGCGCAGTGATCAATGCTCGCACTCCCAAAGAGGCGCGCCCACTTCTGCATCAGGTAATTCTCTTCATTGCTGCACTTGGCCGAGGACAAAAAGGCAGTGGCTTCCGCGCCATCTTCGCGCCGGATGTTTGTGAGCCGCTCGGCGATTTCATCCAGCGCCTGATCCCACGAAATACGCTCGAAATCATCGCCCACTCTTTTCAGGGGATGCAAAAGACGGTCCTTGTGCCGGACCGTCTGCAGGACTGCATTGCCTTTGGGACACAAAGCGCCCTCACATACCGGGTGGTCGGTGAGGTACTCCATCGCTATGAGACGATTGTTGCTGACGCCGGCCAAAAAACCGCAGCCGACGCCGCAATACGGACAGATACTCTGGACCCACGTTTCCGGGGTGATGGGCATGAATTCTATACTACCTGTATGCTCAAAATCATAACTTCCCATTCTATATACGCCGCCTGCCTCCTTTTGTCCTCCCTGTCTCCAAAAAAATATGCAATTTATCTTTTCGACCGCCTGTCGCTGTGCTGCGCTTGAAGGGCCTTTTTCGCAAAACGCTTCATGCCTGATGCAGTTAACATTGTGCCTCAACGATATACTCATACATCCATCTGCCAGAACAAACGCACTGCGCAAAGGTGACGAGGATGTGCCTCAGCCGGCCGGCTCGGACCGCACCCGCTGTCAAATTCCGCCACGGCTTTCAAGGTGACGATGCGTACTGCATAGAACCTGTCTCGTGATGAAGTCGGAGTAAAACCTGTTAGCGATATACGAGGAGAGGGATGACGATGCACACGCCGAAGTGGTGCCTGTTTTATGACAATCACACGATGGTCATGTGCCCGAATGTCGGCGAAAGCTTTGATGTCGAGGCGTTCACCGACCGTATCAAGGATTGCGGCGTGGACTTGGTGACCTTCCACGCGCGGTGCAACCAGGGGAATGCGTATTACAGCACCGACATCGGCACGCGCCATCCCTCGCTGACATACGATCTCTTCGGAGAGCTGGCAGATGTCTGCGAGCGGAAGGATATCGCCCTTTCGGCATATTTCAACGCCGGGCTCAGCCACGAGGAGGGCGTCCAGCACCGCGAGTGGCTGCGCGTCGGGCCGGAGGGCGAAATCTACTCCGGCGACTGGGACGGCCCCTTCTACAAGACCATGTGCTACAACACCGGCTATTCCGATCATCTCATCGCCATGATCGTGGAACTGGTGGAGAACTACCCGGTCTCCGGTCTTTTCATTGACTGCGTCTCCGTGCCGTACACACGCCCGTGCATCTGCCCGAACTGCGTGCGCGAAATGAAAGAGCGGGGGATGGACTGGAGGGACGAAGAAGAACGGCGCGACTTTGGGAAGCTCACCTACACGCGGCTGATCGAGCGCATCACGGAAGCCGCCACGGCTGTTGATCCGGATCTTCTCCTGTATTTCAACGGTGCCGGGGCCGAAACGCAGAGCGATTACGGCAACTATATGGAATGTGAGTGTCTCCCCACGTCCAGCGGCTGGGGCTATGAATACCTGCCGGTGATGTCGAGGTACCTGCGGACGCTGGGGTATGACACGGTGCTGAATATGACGGGCCGGTTCAGCATTTCGTGGGGTGATTTCGGCGGTCTGCGGACGAAGCCGAGCCTCACCTATGACTGCATTTACGGTCTCGCCAACGGGATGCGACCGAATATCGGCGGGCATTTCCATCCCCGCGGCGACCTGGATGAGCCGGTCTTTGATCTCATTGAGGACGTGTACAAAGAGCTGCAGCCGTATGATCCGTGGTTCGAAGATGCCGAGCCACTGACCGATATGGCCGTCGTCTCCACCACGCCGGATATCCGGGGCGAAGATTTTGACTGCATCAAAAGCGCCACCCGGATGCTGTGTGAGCTGAACCAGCAGTTCGATGTGGTCACCCCGTTTTCGTCATGGGAGGAATATGACCTGCTGGTACTGCCGGATACCATTACGCTTGATGATGATCTGTCGGCGCGACTGAACCGACATCTGGAAGATGGCAGGGCCGTCGTGAGCAGCTATCGGTCCGGATTGACACCAAACGGAGACGAATTCGCGCTGGCGCAGTGGGGTTTGTCCTATCTCGGCGAGGATCCCGTGAAGCCGCCGTATATCGTGGCGGAGCCGCAATTTAGCGAGGGCATCCCGGATATGCCGATGTGTGTGTATGAGGCGGGTGTTCGCGTCGAGCCCGTCTCCGAAGGGCAGATACTCGCACGCGTGGTGGACCCATATTACAACGAGGGCTTCGATGGTGAGCACGCCAACTACTATACGCCGCCGGATGCCGTCACGGATAAGCCCGCTATCGTCCAGACCGGGCGGGTCATCCATTTCGTGCATCCAATTTTTCAGAGCTACTTCAACCAGACGCCGCTGCATCTGCGCCGGCACCTGTCAAACGCCCTGCAGCGCCTGCTGCCTGAGCCGCTTCTGCAAATTGCCAACTTCCCCTCCTTTGGCCGCAGCAGCGTCACCAGCCAGGACAGCCGCCGCATGGTCTTTTTGATGACCTACGTGCCCGAGCACCGGGGAGCCGGCTCCCAGAGAATCGAGGAGCCGATTGCGGTTCGGGATGTATCCGTCCGGCTGCGCACCGACGGACGGGTGCCTGAAGCCGTCTATCTGGCTCCCGACCGCCGCGAGCTGGAG